>CAKUNY010000228.1 GCA_934668605.1 uncultured Oscillospiraceae bacterium
ACTACAAATACGACGAAAGCCTTGAAGAATTTTATAACTATGGCGATTATGGCGCAAGCCGAGTGCTTCGGGAAGACGGTAAATTTGTGGATCGCGGCTACGTTTCTTACCACGGCACGCTGACGCTGGACGAGCTGATGCGGGATAATCCGGCAGAGAGATATCAACAGGAGCAGGAAGCAAAAATGGAGGGAATGACATGGTGACGCTGTTTTTAAGGCAGGGCGAAAATGGGAAGCAGGTACTTCTCTCCTTCCCCGCGACAACTCTGACAGAAATAGCAGACGTGACTGCAACGATGGAACAGCTGAAATCCATGTCCAAAACGGTCACGATCCAGGGCGCGGCAAGCAAGGTCATGAATTTAGGTCTGTATCTGAGCGGCGTAGATCTTGCCGCAGAGGGCGAAGCCGAGCGCATCAATCAGCTGGCCGAGCGGCTGGAGCATATGTCAGAGGTTGACTGTGACAAATTCGCAGGGATGCTGGATGCAAACAGCGTATCTGGCACAAAAGACATTTTGCAGTTGACGGAGCAGCTGGACGATTATATCATCCTGCCGGGATGCAGCAGTGCGCAGTCCATCGGAAAGTATCTGATGGACTGCGGTGTTGCGCCGACGTTAAAACAGCTATGCAAAACCATTGATTATGAAACAGTCGGGCGGCTGTTTCTGGATGCGCACAGCGGCGCATCGTGCAGCCGCGGGTACGTCGTGCGAAATGAGAACTTGCCGCAAGCGGTTCTGGATGATCTGCATATTCCAAAACAGACACATGAAATGACGTTATAGAATGGAGGATTGAAATGAAAAAAGCAATTGGGATCACGCTTGGCGTGCTGATCGGCGTGACCGGCGTTCTTGCCATCTGTGCACATCTGGCGGATGCCGCAAGGCTGGCGCTGTATGCGCCGGAGGATGACGATGACGAAGATATCTACTGATCCGCCCGCTTTTCGTGTCCGGCCAGCGCAGCCGGAAGAAGCGGGCGCTTTCTTTGCGCAGCTACCTGAGCAGGATGCGCAGATGGGCGCGATTGGTCACGTCCGCATGGATTTTGGAGGAAGCGGCAAGGAATTTTGGCATACCTGGCATCCGCGCGGACGCGAGGAACTGAACTCGCCGGAGTTCAAAGCGGAACTCCAGCAGGTCGTGGACACGCTGCGGGAAACGGTTCTGAAAGATCTTTCTTCTATGCGGCGCTTTTGCTGCGAAAATGGCGGCGATATTCCCGGCGGCTGGTCACAGAATTATGGCTACGTCGTAGAAACGGAGCATTACGAATACTGCCTGCGCTGTAATCCCGTGAAGGGAGATTATCAGGCATATTTATCGTGCTACGATTTGAATGAGCAGAAAATCAACCACGCTTATCAGCCGTTGGTCGGACGAGTGCATTTCATCAATGGCGATGCGCGACAATTCACAGATGCAAAAGAATACTTAGACTGTATCCGCGAGGAACTGCCGTATCGAGCAACAAGTGGATTTTCCTTTCGGACGGTCACGCAAGACCCGGCGATTCGCAAAGCCGCAGACGATATTGTTTGCGACTTTTTTGATGTGGAAGAAGACGATTTAAGCCCATCTGAGGAAATGCAGATGGGCGGAATGTGAGGAGGAATGTTATGGAATTTAGAGTAATCAAGAGAAACGGCAATGCCGTTGTTCCGGACGGGATGTTCAAGCTCTGTGGGATGGAGAATGTGAAGCTCATCTCCATGGTGCAGCTCAATGGCGGCATTCTGCTTATGCCGGAAAGCGTGAGTACCTTTGAACTCATCACGCTCATCGACGCGCTGACCGGTCAGGCGTGCGAGTTTCTCGAAGCCCTCGCCGCAGAGTGCGGACCTGCGGAGGAAGATCAGGAAGGGCTGGCACCGGCAGACGTTTTGAGCGAGTTTGAGATCATCCTGCCGGACTGGCTGCGCAAGCACGCAGGAATCGCGGAAGATGCAAAGCTGGAATGTGATCCGGTCGAAGAAGACGGCAAACTTACGCTTTGCAAGGCTTCCTACCGGCACGACCTGACGGATGTTCCCTACCCGATTTTGCAGTATTTTCTGGACTTCGGCTACGATCTGTACGCACTGAACGAAATGCTGGTCGCGGAAAGTCAGGTGCAGGACGATGCCGACAAGTAAGGTTCCGCTCTATCCCTACGGTGCAAAAGAAGCCCGCGAACGCGGCGAGATCGACAAATGGCGCGAGAGCTTCCGTGAGAATTGCGCCTGTGCGGGTGGGATCGATATTCTCATCCGGGAAAACTTCGACGGGATGCACCTGAAGGACGGCACGGTGGAAAAGATCGTCGAGCTTTACGGTTACAAGCGTGTGGAACACGTTCTGGCGAATACCGTGCAGGAGCGGCGCGGCGATGGCCGCTTCCGTCCGGACAACCGAGCTTGGGCGGACAGTCATTTCATTCCGGAGGATGAAATGCATAATTACTGCTTTGCCGCCCGAAGCCACTCTGCCATTCTGGATGGCTTCATTTCAAACTACAGGAAGCTCGTGATGGACCTCGGAATGTTCGGCCAGAAGCAGTGCGCACCGGAATCTGAAAAACTGGACTACACCGGCAAGGTGCTCGTCCTCTCGCCCAACGCCCTGAAAGAGGAATATTGGTCACCAGAGAATCAGTTCTGGCTGGCGCAGAGCGGCTTTGGGTGCAGCCCGACTGCACGCGGCCGCTCTATTCTTTGCACCTGCCTTGGCGACGGCGAACAGACGCGCTGGAACCGGAATGATTTTATTGGCGTTCTGAAAGACG
>CAKUNY010000229.1 GCA_934668605.1 uncultured Oscillospiraceae bacterium
GTGAAGACCCGCATCAATACGAACGGCTTGGCGGACCTCATTTGGGGCGAGCCAACCGCGCCGTGGCTGGAGGGGAAAATCGACGCGGTCTCCATCAGCCTCAACGCCATCGATGCGGAGGAATATCTCCGGCTCACGCGCTCGAAGTTCGGCATCGGCTCGTATGACGCGATGCTCAAGTACACGCACGAGTGCACAAAATACGTGCCGACCGTCATGATGACCGTCGTCGATCAGGTCACAACGCCGGAGGAACAGGAATCAGCGCGGAAAATCTGCGAGAAGCTGGGCGCGACCCTTCGCGTCCGACCCTTCGAGAGCTGAGCAATTACGGAGGAACAGCCAAAACCGTTCGTAGGGGTCGATGCCCACATCGACCCGGCGATATTACCCGTTTTTACGAAAATCCAATGCGAATTCGTAACTTCCCAATGGGGCGATGTGGGCATCGACCCCTACGCAGATTTGGGAAACCTTCCGCCCCCTACGGGATATCGGTGAATTCCGTGCGGATTTGTAAGAACGGCGCTTTGGCAGCACAGCCGAAGGGATAAGGAAAGCGGGCAGACACGGAGGGCGTCTGCCCGCTTTTCTGATCAGCGCCGATTGACTGCTGAGAAGAAGGCGAAATTATGAATTACCGAGGGAGAAGGAAAAGCGCATCGCAAGGTTCCGGAACAGCTCCTGCATGACCTGCTCGGAAAGGCCGCGGATATCGAGCGTCTGCATATGCGCGAGAACTGCCCGCTGCTCTTCCGGCGGGACGGAGTAGGCGCTCAGGCTCATTGTGAGGAAGCGGGAGAGCTTTCGCTCGAGCGTAAAATAGAGGTCGCACGAGCGCGCCATATATGCGCGGATAATGCCGCTTGAGCCGATTTCGAGCTCATAGAAATCACTTTCCGTGCAGCCCGGCAGGTACGAGCGGAACGTCTGATAGAGCCGGATGGCCATGTGCCGGTAAATATACTCCGCGCTCTGCGGCTGACGGTAGGCCTCGAGATACATCTCGCGCACGTTTTCGTTGAGCTCGGTCAGCGTGAGCTGGATGCTTGTCTCGAGCGCATAGATGAAGACCGGCGGGAAATTCTGCTCGGTGTATTTTAAGGCGATGTTGAACTGGTTGTCAAACATGAAGCGGACGAGCTCAATGAACACGCCGTCTTTCGTGTGGAAAATATTCTGGAACGTACTGGCCGAGACGTTGGCAGCTTTCAGAATTTCGGCAACGGTCGTGCGTTTGTAGCCCTTTTCCAGAAACAGCCGGACGCAGGCGCTGAGAATCCGCTGCTTCGCGGCGAGGCTTGCTGCGGTAATCGCCACGGCGGACACCCTCTTTCGATGCATGCTTGGTATATGTACCAAGTATAGCACAAATGCAATGCAAACGCAAGTGGAAACCTTTCATCGGGAAAAAGAAGGAAGCAGACATATGAAAAGCCGTGCGGCATATATAATATGATATATGTTTGACGCAAAAAAGCAGGGCGTTTTTTTGCGGTTTCCACAAAAACCGGCGCAAAAGCAATTGACGAAGCTCACACAAACCGACTATACTATTTATGAAAGCAGACGCGGCAGATGCGGCATCGGGTAAGCCCATCGGCGCGGTGATCCGGCAAAGGACGTTTTGCTGTGACGTTTTTCCGGATGAATGCAAAGCGTGAGACACTTTGTACGGCTTTTTTGCAGCTGGCAGGATCAGCCTTTCTGTGCTGCGGGCGGGCAAGCTCCTCCTATTTCCCTGCGCCATTTGCGCGCCTCGCCGTCCGCCGCTTTTTCATCCCTTCGGCGGATCCTGCCAGTCGCCCTATCTGAAAAACCATATGTATTCCCCCCACAGTCGCAGGCCAGCGAAATTGCTGGTCTGCGATTTTTTTCGGCCATTTCGAATGAAAATCGAAAGTTTGGCGGAATACGCTAAAAAATTGACAAAATTTTCGTCAGCCAAACAAAATTTTTGTATTGCTTCACGAAATCTGAACACGTATACTATAGATGAGGCCGGAACAACGGACAGCGATTGTCACTTTTCCCTTTTCGGACAAGGACGCTCTCCACCGCATACGCGGCTCCGGCCATCAAACAAAAGGAGACTTATCAATGAAGGACAAGAAAACCAACGCATCGGTATCTGTCGACAACATTTACAAGTTAGACGGCAGAGTCCCGGTTGCAAAAGCCATTCCGTTTGGCTTGCAGCACGTGCTGGCAATGTTCGTTGCGAACGTTACGCCGGTCATGCTGATTGCGAGCGTCGCGGTCTACAATGGCGTAGCCTTTACTGCCATCGACACGGCGCTTCTCATTCAGGCGGCGATGCTCATTGCCGGTATCGGCACGCTCATTCAGCTCTATCCCATCTGGCGCATCGGTTCGCGGCTTCCTGTCGTGATGGGCTTGAGCTTTACGTTCCTTTCCGCAATGATGACGCTCGCGGCAAGAGACTATGGCCTCATGATCGGCTCTGTGATCGTCGGCGGCTGCATCGAAGGCCTTCTGGGCTTGACCGCAAAATACTGGCGGCGCTTTGTGAGCCCGATCGTCTCGGCGTGCGTCGTGACGACGATCGGCTTCAGCCTGCTTTCTACCGGTATCTCGTCTTTCGCAAGCTCCTCGGTCTATCCCACCGGCGCGTGGCAGAACCTTCTGGTCGCGGTCATTACGCTGGCGGCGTGCCTTGTCTATAACTCCCTTGCCAAGGGCTTCTGGAAGCAGCTTTACGTGCTCTTCGGCCTGATCGTGGGCTATATCGTTTCGCTCTTCTTCGGCAT
>CAKUNY010000230.1 GCA_934668605.1 uncultured Oscillospiraceae bacterium
GTTCTGCAATGCCAACGTTGCGAATGTGTGTCTCAAGTCGTGAAATCTCAGGTGTTCCAGCCCTGCATCTTTCAGGATCTTCTTGTGGATGTTGACCACTGAATCCGGGTGGTACATTTCTCCGGTTTTTGGTGACGGGAACATCCACGGACTGCTTGGGTGCTTTTGATGCTCCGAGACCAGCAGATCGACAGCATCTTGCGGAATTGAGATTTTTCGGATGGAGTTTTCCGTTTTCGGGCGTGTGATGTCCGGTTCGCCTGCATTGTTTCGCCCTGCCTGTTTGCTGACGGAGATAGTCTTGTTTTCGATATCCAAGTCCGTCCATTGGAGCGCGACCAGTTCGCCCTTGCGCAGACCGCTGATGAGTTCCAGATAGAACATCGGCAGGACTCCGCGCTGGTCGGCAGCTAGCAGGTAGGACTTGATCTGCTCCGGCGGCAGAATCTTCATCTCGTGCTTTGGAATTTTCGGCGGTACGCAGTCGTCCGCTGGATTGCGGACGATCAGTCGCTCCTTGACTGCCCGGTCGAGCGCGTTGTGCAGCATCGTGTGAATGCCGCGGATCGTCGAATCGCTCAGTCCAGGCTGCTTTCCTTTCTGCGCTTCGCGGAGCCGCCCATGCTCTTGTAGGTCTTTGTAAAGCCATTGCAGATCGCGCCCGGTCAGCTTTTTCAGCGGAATATCTCCGATGCGCGGCGTGATATGTAACTCGATTCCGCGTCGGTAGTATTCGGCAGTTGAAAATCGCAGGTGCGGCTTGGCGTATAGCTCATACCACGTTTGCAGCCATGTGCCGAGCGTGTATTCGTCCGCGCGTCGCACATCGACGGCTTCTGCTTCTGCGACCGCCCTTGCCAACTTCTCTTTTACCTCCGCCTGCGTTTTGCCAAGGACGTTCTTGATTAGCCGCTTGCCAGTCTTTTCGTCGTACCCAGCGGTATACCGCCCTTCCCAGCGCCCGTCTTTTCGCTTGCGGATGTTTCCTTCTCCGTTTGCACGTTTCTTCGCCATGTCTGTGCCTCCTTCGCTTTGGTAGCACAAACAACTACCACAGAATCGGCACAAAGTCTACTGATTTTTTCGGAAGATCGGAATATTTTTCAGCCGCTTTCGCGCGTGTCGGAAATCCCTATTCTTTGTTTACTGCGGCGCAGTTTTTGTGTCTCTAGCGTTCATTCGCTGATTTTGACTTTCTGCGCTGTATAATCCGTTGGTTTGTGAAAAAAGTGCAGTTGTGCGATCTTGTCTAGTTGAAATATGCAAAAATGTGACGTACAATAGAAATAAAATTGGAAAAAGAATTGAGGAGAACGCTATGGCGCATATTGCAGATATTATCAAATATGAAGGCGATAACTCGGCCTTTGTCTGGAAGCATCCATGTGAGGATTTTAACAGCTACTCGCAGCTCATTGTCCATGAGACGCAGGAGGCGGTGCTGTTTTTAAACGGGCAGGCGCTCGACTCGTTCGGTCCCGGGCGGCACACGCTGGAAACGCAGAACACGCCGCTTCTCAGTGGGCTCTTGAACCGCACGACGAACGGCGAAACGCCGTTTCACTGTGAGGTCTACTTTATCAGCAAAACCGAGCAGATGGCGATCCGCTGGGGAACCGACAGCCAGGCGCAGTTCCTTGAACCAACCTACCATTTTCCGCTCAGCCTCGGAGCCAGTGGCGAAATGAGCCTGCGGGTGCGGGACGCCCGGCGGCTTTTGCTCCGACTGGTCGGGACAGCACCTGTGCTCGATCAACAGACGCTTGCCGCCTACTTCCGTGCGTTTCTGATGGCGCGGGTCAAGACCTATATCGCGCAGTTTATGCAAGCGAACACAGTCAGCATTTTTGAGCTCGACGCACATATGTTGGATTTCTCTGGAGCCTTACAGCAGCAGCTTGCGCCCGACTTTGCGGATTACGGCGTGGAGCTTGTGCGTTTCTTCGTGACAAATCTTGCACGCCCGGACGGCGATGCGCAGTATGAAAAATTCAAGGAGCTACATTTCCGCAAATATGCCGACATTGCCGAGGCACAGCTGCGCCAGCAGACCGATCTCATTCAAGCACAGACTGAAGCGCAGAAAACGCTCATCGCTTCGCAGGCGATTGCACAGAAGCGTGTACAGGAGGGCTACACCTATCAGCAGGAGCGCAGTTTTGATGTGGCGCAGGACGCGGCAAAAAACGCGGGCGCGGGCGGACTGACCGGGCTTGGCATTGGCATCGGCGCAATGGCAGGAGTCGGCGGCAGCGTCGGCGGTCTTGTCGGAAACACGGTCAGTGATGCGCTGCGCGGCACGGTGCAGCCGCCGGAGACGGACGTTTTCTGCGATAATTGCGGCGCAAGGCTTCCACAGGGTGCAACATTCTGCGATAATTGCGGGCACGCTGTACCGCACGACAAAAACATCTGTGCAAAATGCGGTTACCGATTTACACGAGACGGAAAATTCTGCCCGAAATGCGGCGCGGAGAGGGAGGAGTAAGCGATGCGGACAAAAAAATGGCTTGTTATCATCCTGATGCTTTTGACGGTGGCGTACTGCGGCATTGCCGCTGCGGTGTACGACCACTCGGCGAGCATTACCGTCTATTGCTTTGCGGATACACCTGCCCTTAGCTGGGCAAAGCGTCACGGCGCGGCGGCTTCACTTCTCGGAGACTCCGAAAAGGCGCGTCTGAACGCACTGGAGACCTTTACATACACGCTCGAAGGCAGCGAGTGTACCATCACCGGCTATGAAGGCGCAAGCGCCCGACTGGT
>CAKUNY010000231.1 GCA_934668605.1 uncultured Oscillospiraceae bacterium
CACGCCATTTTGGCGGACATCGGCGCGGCCATCGGCCCCGGACATCGGGAGCTCCCGCGGCTGCTGCCCGGGCGCATCGTGTACATCAACCGCGCGCACCGCTGGTTCCTCGTCGAGGCCGACCTCGGCGACGGAGTGACAGTCCGCGAGGGCTTCAAATTTTGACAGAGACAGACAGGAGAAAAGGCTATGCAAACCATTGCGATCATGAACAACAAGGGTGGCGTCGGCAAGACCGTCACCGCCATCAACCTCGCCGACATCCTCGTCGCGGACTACAAGCAGCGCGTGGTGCTGGTGGACTGCGACGGGCAGGCGAACCTGACGCGCTTTTTCCTGCCGGGGGCGGACAAGCTGGAGCTCACCACCACGGCGGATGTGCTGCGGGGCGACTGCGAGCCGCTGTGGAGCGACAATCTCGTGCCCATCCGTCCCGGGCTCGACCTGCTGCCGAGCAGCTCCGACCTCTACGAGCTCGACCTGCAGGCGATCAAGGACGGCGTGAGCGCGCCGGAGCGCCTGCGCCACTTCGCCGAGGCCGCGGCAGCGGACAGCGAGGTGGACTGGATGATCTTCGACTGCCCGCCGGGCTACACGCTCGCGAGCGTCGCGGCGCTGCTGAGTGTGCGCGAGGTGATGATTCCCGCGCTCGCCGACAAGTTCTCGCTCGACGGCGTGTTCGCCGTGACCGCGCAGCTGCGCGGTCTGAGCGCGGCCTGTCCGGGGCTACGGTCCCGCGTGCTGCTGACGCAGACGCGCAGCGCGGAGGTCGTGGGCGAGTGCGAGAAGCTGCTGCGGTCGCAGCGCGTGCCGCTGTACCGGACGAAGATACGGCGCACGGACAAAATGCCGGAGAGCACGGTGACGCTCTCGCCGATGCGGGAGTACAGTCCGCGCAGCAGCGCGGCGGTCGACTACCGCTGCCTCGCCGGCGAGCTGATGGAGGAGGTTTAACAATGGCAGGCAAAAAGTTTGACATCACAAAGTTCGCGGCGACGCTGCCCGAGGCCGTGCCCGAATCGGGCACGACGATGGAGCTCGCGCTCGGCGACATCATCGACAATCCACGCAACTTCTACCCTCGCCCCGACAACAAGGCGCTCGCCGCGCTGATGGAGTCCATTCAGGCCAACGGCCTGCTGGAGCCGCCGACCGTCGTGCCCGCGGGGAACGGAAAGTACCGGCTGATCTCCGGGCATAGCCGGATGGAGGCAGTGCGGGCGCTGTCGATCTATCTTGACCGGCAAATCGCCGATAGATTTCAGACCGTGATGTGCCGGGTCCTGCCGAGCATGACGCCAGAGCAGGAAGAGTGCGCGGTGATCGAAGCGAACCGACAGCGCGTGAAGTCCCCTGCATTGCTGGCGGAAGAGGCAGAGCGCTTGACGAAAATCTACATCAAGCGCCGCGAAGCGGGCGAGGAGTTGCCGGGACGCATTCGAGACCGCGTAGCCGCGGCGATGCAGGTCAAAAAGACCAAGCTCGCCAACCTCAGCGCAATCAAAAACGGGCTGAAAGTGCCGGGCATCATCGCCCGGTGGGAGAAGGGCGAGCTGCCCGAGGCCGCCGCGCTTGAGATCGCCCGCATGGACGACGAGACGCAGTACCGGCTGCTGGATTGGATGATCGACAACCACCGGAGCTACGCGATCAAGGACGTGCAGGAGTATATCCGGAGCTGCGCGGCGACCGCCCCGGCGGAACGCCCCGCGACAAAGCTTCCCACCTTGTTCAGCGTAGATCTCTGCGCGCCGGAGTGGCTGCCGCTCGATGCGGAGCACTGGCCGACCGAGGGCGCGCTGGTCGTGCTCAGCTATGAGACCGGCCTCGGCGGCAGCAGCTACCTTGTGGCCCGCTGCGCCGGCGGCGCGGACGACCAATACCCGTTTATCTCGACGGACGCGGGGACCACGGTCGACGACATCGTCGAGTGCCGCTGCGACCGCTGGATGCCGCTTGCCGAGTGCGAGCGCGGAAAGGCCGGCAAGGTATGAAAGTTTTGATTGCCTGCGAGGAATCGCAGGAAGTCTGCAAGGCGTTCCGCGCTATAGGACACGAGGCGTATTCCTGCGATATACAAGAGCCGTCTGGAGGGCGTCCGGAATGGCACATTCTCGGTGACGCGCTAAAAGCTATCAAGGGGGGGCAAGTGACTACAATGGACGGATGCGCGCATGAAGTTGAGCGGTGGGATTTGCTGATAGCCCATCCTCCGTGTACATATTTAAGCAACGCCGGAGCTCGGCATCTTTGGAAAGGACATCAATTGCAATCCTCCCGCGTAATGCTCGGTATTCAAGCAAGAGACTTTTTCATGCGATTTTGGCTTTCGGATATTCCGCGGATAGCGGTAGAAAACCCAATACCGAGCCGCGTGTTCGCACTGCCGGAATACACACAGACAATTCAGCCATATCAATTCGGGCATCCGTACACGAAATGCACATGTCTGTGGCTCAAGAATCTGCCGCCGCTGGAACCAACCGACATTGTTGAGCCGAAAGCAACATGGTGCCCCAGCGGGAGCTACAGTCACAGGCACGGGACGCAGCACAAGGGGATGTTCACGAAAGACCGCGCGAAAAATCGCGCGAAGACGTTCCCTGGCATTGCTAAAGCAATGGCGGAGCAATGGGGCAAGGAGGGCGCATGAAAAACGCTTACGCAAAGGAGCAGGCGGAGCTGCGGCGGCAGCTGCTCAACTACGGGGCGCTGGTCGGGCAGCAGTTCAACGT
>CAKUNY010000232.1 GCA_934668605.1 uncultured Oscillospiraceae bacterium
AGGTTGGCGCGAAGGGTGTCGGAGCCGTTGGTCATCTTGACTTCCTGGAAGAACTTCGTGCCGAAGAGGTTTGCGTACATGCCGGTGACATAGTCCTTGAGCATGTAAATGTCGTTGTAGTAGTAGAACGGCAGGACGCACCAGTTGGACATCAGAATGTCCTCGGCCTCGTGCATGAGCTCGGTGCGGTGCGCGAAGTCCGTCTCGGCCTTGATCTCGGCGATCAGCTCGTCGTACTGCGACCAGTCAGCCAGCGGGTCGATAAACGCGTCGCTGACGAGGGTTGCCGCATCGGGAACTTCCTCGGTGTCGGTCTCGGTGGTTTCAGCGGGGGTGGTTTCGGTGTTGTTGCTTTCGGCGGGTTCCGTCGTCGTGCTGGGCGTCTCGCTCTTCGCACAAGCAGCGAAGGCCGAAACGATCATCACAGCAACAAGCAGCAGTGCAAGGATCTTTTTCATTTCTTGAACCTCCTGTTTTATTTTGCACCCTGTCCCGCCCGCAGCAAAGACCCATGCACGTTACATCGTAACGTGCGCAAAAGGGTACCCTTTTGCAGCCGGTGCAGGGAACATTACGTTGTTTTTGCTTTCTGAATGGAAAGCAATTGGTTAGGCGCATAATACCATAGAGAGGCGTTTTGCGTCAAGTAGCCGGGCGGCATTTTGTATGCTTTGCAGGATTTTGCGCCCGGATTTTCCTGCCGGTTTATGCTTATTTATTCCAGCAGGCGACGAAGTGGCCGTCTCCCCGGTCGGTGAGCGCGGGACACTGGCTCGCGCACTGCTCGGTGGCGTAGCGGCAGCGGGTGCGGAACGAGCAGCCGGTCGGCATGTTCAGAGGACTCGGTACGTCGCCCTCAAGGACGATGCGCTGGCGCGCTCTTGTGATATCGGGGTCGGGGATCGGGACGGCCGAAAGAAGCGACTGCGTGTACGGGTGCTGCGGGTTTTCGTTCAGCTCGTCAGCGTCTGCGATCTCGACGATCTTGCCGAGGTACATGACCGCGATGCGCTTGGAAATGTGCCGCACGACGAGAAGATCATGCGCGATGAAAAGATACGCAACGCCGAGCTTTTCCTGCAATTCCTCGAACATGTTGATGACCTGCGCCTGAATGGAAACGTCCAGCGCGGAAACAGGCTCGTCGCAGACGATGAACTTGGGGTTCACAGCGAGGGCTCTTGCAATGCCGATTCTCTGGCGCTGGCCGCCGGAAAATTCGTGCGCGTAGCGCGTGGCATGCTCGGCGTTGAGGCCGACGGTCGCCATGAGCTCCAGGATCTTTTCGCGCCGCTCCTTGCGGTTTGCGTACAGCTTGTGAACGTCCAGCGGCTCTCCGATGATGTCTTCAACGGTCATGCGGGGGTCGAGGGACGAATACGGATCCTGGAACACCATCTGCATCTGCTTGCGCATGTGCGTGATGTTCTTGGCCGTGACGGGTTCGCCGTCAAAGAGGATCTCGCCGCCCGTCGGCTCATAGAGCCGTAAAATCGTGCGCCCGACGGTCGTCTTGCCGCAGCCGGACTCGCCGACCAGACCCAGCGTCTCGCCGCGCCCGATGGTGAACGAAACGTCGTCGACCGCCTTGAGGGGAATCGTCTTCATGAGCCCCGCACGGACGGGGAAATACTGCTTTAAATTCTTGACCTCGAGCAAGGTATCAGCCATTTTGTTCCCCTCCTTCCGCCATCAGCTGGTCGCGGACATTGATCCAGCAGGCCGCCTTGTGGTTTTCGTTGATGGTCATTTCCTCCGGATGCTCGGCAAGGCAGATCTTCATCGCCGCGTCGCAGCGGGTGCAGAACGCGCAGCCGGCCGGAAGATTGAGCATGTTAATGGGCGTGCCCGCGATCGGGATGAGCTTCTTTTTCATGTTGTTGACGTTCGGGATCGAGCGAAGAAGCCCCTTCGTATACTCGTGCTTGGGATTATAGAAGATCTCGCGCGCGGTGCCGCGCTCGCAGATGCGGCCGCCGTACATGACGATGATATTGTCGCACATGTCGGCAATGACGCCGAGGTCGTGCGTGACGAGAATGACGGCCATGCCGAGCTTTTTCTGCAAGTCCTGCATGAGCTCGAGAATCTGCGCCTGAATCGTCACGTCCAGCGCCGTCGTCGGCTCGTCGGCGATGAGAATATCGGGCTCGCAGGCCAGCGCCATCGCGATCATGACTCTCTGCCGCATGCCGCCGGAGAGCTCGAAGGGATACTGCTTGATGCGCTTTTCGGGCTCGTTGATGCCGACGAGCTCGAGCATTTCGATCGCGCGGTCGCGCACTTCTTTTCCCTTGCGGTTCGTATGCAGGCGGATGGCCTCGCCGAGCTGGCTGCCGATCGTAAAGACCGGGTTGAGGCTCGTCATGGGATCCTGGAACACGATCGAGCAGCATTTGCCTCTGAAGTGGCTCATCTGCTTTTCAGACCATGTTGTAAGGTCTTCGCCCTTGTAGAAAATATGCCCGCTCTTGATTCCGCCGTTGTCGGCCAGAATCTGCATGACGGAGTACGCGGTGACGGACTTGCCGGAGCCGGACTCGCCCACAATGCCGAGAATTTCGCCGGGATTGAGATTGAACGACACGCCGTTGACGGCCTGCACCTCGCCGGAATCGGTGCGGAATGATGTATGCAGATCCTGTACGCTCAGAAGATATTGTTCACTCATACCGCTCACCTCTTCAGCTTCGGGTCAAACGCGTCGCGAAGACCGTCGCCCAGCA
>CAKUNY010000233.1 GCA_934668605.1 uncultured Oscillospiraceae bacterium
CAGGGCGACGGCGACGCGTATAACATCGGCATTGCCGAGACGCTGAACGCCGCCTACCGCAACGAAAACATCTGCGTTTTCGTCGTCAACAACAACAATTTCGGCATGACCGGCGGTCAGATGAGCTGGTGCACAATGGAAGGCCAGAAGACCGCCACGAGCCCCCACGGCCGCGACTGCGCGCTCACAGGCTACCCCATCAAGGTTCCCGAGATGATCGCGCACAGCTTCAAGCCCGCCTATGTCGCCCGCGGTGCGATCACGACCCCACAGGAGATCAACAAGCTCAAGGGCTACATCCGAAACGCCTTCCTGGCGCAGCTCAACCACGAGGGGTATTCGATGGTCGAGATTCTCAGCACCTGTCCGACGAACTGGGCGATGTCGCCTCTCACGGCGCACAAGCGGCTGACGGAAGAGGTCGCCCCGTATTATGAGCTCGGCGAGTTCAAGAAGAGAGGAGAATGAGCGATGCGTGAAATTCTATTTGCCGGTTTCGGCGGTCAGGGCGTTCTGACAGCCGGTCTGATCATTTCCCAGATTGCGCTCTATTCCGGAAATAACGCCACCTGGATGCCGTCCTACGGTGCAGCGATGCGCGGCGGCACCGCCAACTGCACGGTTCACTACGGCGAGGGCATGATCTATAACCCCGGCCAGCAGAAGCCCGATCTTCTGCTTGCGATGAACGAGCCGTCTTTCAAGAAGTTTGAGTCTCTCGTCCGCCCGGGCGGCATTGTCCTTTATAACTCCGACATGGTGCACGGAGGTTTCACCCCGCGCGAGGGCGTTCGCTATGTTCCCATCGCCTGCAACACGATCGCGGACTCGCTCAAAAATCCCAAGGGCGCGAACATCGTCATGATCGGCGCAATCGTGAAGCTGCTCGGCGACTTTACCCACGACAAGGGCGTCGAGGGCATGAACGACATGTTCCGCAAGAAGGGCAAGGCCAAATTTGAAGCGGCCAACTCCGCTGCCTTCAAGGCGGGCTACGAGGCGCTGTAACATGAAGCTCGCAGAAACGCAAAAAAAGCGCTGGCTGTATCTGGCCGTCTGCTCGCTGGGGCTGCTGTTCGTCGGCGTGATCTACGCATGGTCGATTTTAAAAGCGCCGCTGGCGCAGGAGTTCGGCTGGACAGCGTCGCAGCTGGCGGTCAATTACACGCTCATGATGTGCTTCTTCTGTCTGGGTGCGCTTTTCTCCGGCTGGATAACGAAAAAGTGGGCGCTTAAAAAGCTGCTGGTTTTGAGCGCAGCGCTGATTCTGCTCGGCTATTCGCTGCTGGCGCTTCTGCCGGGCGGGAGCCTTGGACGGCTTTACGTTCTTTACGGCGTGGTGGTCGGCTTCGGCATCGGCATTTCGTATAATTCGCTGCTGGCCACGGGCAATGCCTGGTTCCCGGACAGGAAGGGCACCAGCTCAGGGCTTATGATGATGTGCTTCGGGTTCAGCACGATGCTTCTCGGAAAGCTGGCGGCGAAACTCTTTGACCTGCCCGCGTTCGGCTGGCGGAAGACGTTTTTGCTGCTGGGCGCGTCGATCGCAATCGTTCTGGTCTTGTGTATGCTGATCGTCCGCAGACCGGCGGCAGGTGACGAGCTCCCGGCTCCCAAGAAAAAAGCAGGAAGCGAGGATGTGCAGCCGCTTAATTCGGCTGCGCGCGAGACGATCCGCCGCCCGACCTTCTGGCTGTTCTACGTCTACGGCTTTCTGGCCGCGAGCGTCGGCAGCACGGTCATCAGCTTTGCAAAGGATCTCTCCATGTCTCTCGGCGCGGCAGCGGAAACGGCGACGCTTCTGGTCGGTATCCTCTCCGTCTGCAACGGCTTCGGCCGGATCCTCTGCGGCGTCAGCTTTGATACGCTCGGCAGAAGAAAGACAATGATCTTAGCGTCCGGCGTCACGGTGATCGCCCCCGCGATCATGCTTGCGGCCATTTTGTGTGACGCGCTTCCGCTGGCAATTGCGTCTCTCTGCCTGACCGGCGTGTCCTACGGCACGGTGCCGACCGTTTCCGCCGCGTTTATTGCCGCGTTCTACGGTACGAAGGACTACGCGCTCAACTACAGCATTTCAAATACCAAGCTTCTGTTCTCGTCGTTCACCGCCACGGCGGCGGCCGCGCTGCTGGGCTCGACCGGCTCGTATTTTGCGCCGTTCGTCCTGCTCTTTGCCATGGCGGCGCTAGCTTTCGTTCTGGTGTTCGCAATCAAAAAGCCTTGATGGACTAATTTCCCGATAAAAAGCGCCGCGGCCGTGCGGAAGCAGCCGGCGGATCACCGAAAGCCTGCGCGTTTACCTCCGATTTTGACGCACAAAAGAGGATACGCCGGTTCGGCGGCTGCGGCGCTTTTATAAAAATCCCAAAGAAAAAGGAGCGTTTTCTATGAACGCATATGTAGCATCTGTTATTGACTATGTAAAGACCACACACGGAAACGAACCGGAGTTTGTGCAGACGGTGGAAGAGGTTCTGTCCTCGATTTCTCCGATCATGGACGCACATCCCGAGTATGAGAAGGTCGACCTGCTGAAGAGAATGGTCGAGCCCGAGCGTATGTTCACGTTCCGTGTCTGCTGGATGGACGACAAGGGCGAATATCACACCAACCGCGGCTGGCGCTGCCAGTTCAACGGTGCGATCGGTCC
>CAKUNY010000234.1 GCA_934668605.1 uncultured Oscillospiraceae bacterium
GCATGGTATACTGATTCTAATTTGGATAGGAGATGAATGATCATGGGAAGCTTTTTTCGCAAGCTCTTCGCGCCCTGGACGGCGGAGGCCTGCTTTGACGATTCAGACGATTTTTATGCATTTCTGCTGCGGCGGAATAAAATTTTGAACGCCGTGCGCGTCGTGTTTTTTCTGATTGCCGCCGTATGCCTGATGCTGGGCTACGCGTTTGAGCCGCAGCCGTATAACGCCGTCGCCGTCGGCGCGCTCGTTCTGGCGCTGGGGCTGAGCCTCGTCATCATCCAGAACGAAAAGCAGCTCCCGCCGGAGCTTCAAAACCAGAAGTCCTGATTGCGTGTGCGTCCCGCAAAACCGCACCGACTCACAAACAACGCGTAGGGGGCGATTGAGCACATCGCCCCCTACGCAATGAGGGGAATTTTTGGCAGGAGGCGTCCGCCCCTACGCATAAATAGGAAGATTTCCGAAAGATCAGCCCTGCATGGTTCATGCAGGGCTGATTTTGTTACATATCAAAGCTTAATTGCGCGGGGGAGAGGGAAGCGAGGCTTGTGAGCTTCTGCACGGGGGTCGCGCCGCGCGCGCAGAGGGCCCGCGCTCCTTCGCTTTTATCGTCGAAAACGAAGAGCGGGCTGTATTCATGCTGCAAATTATCCAAGCTCCCGCTCCAGGTACCGCCCTTGCCGAAGCCGGTCTGTGCGACGAGCGTCTTTTCTCCCATCGCGTGGATGAAGCGGTTCCGGCCAAGCGCCCGCTGTGCAGAAAAGCCGAGCTCAAAGCCGCCTTCTGCTGCGTATAAAACGTTTTGCCGTCCCGGGCAGTAGACAAGCTCCGTCGCCGGGAAAATGAGGACGCTGCCGCCATTGGAAAGGCAGGCCTCCTGCGCGGTTCGGTCGGCGCCCATCGCGTCGCCGGAGCAGAGCGTGAAGCCCTCCTTTGCGGCAAGATACCCCGCCTGCGCGGCAAAGCTTGCTCCGGGTGCTGCCAAATGCCGCGAGCCGACCACGGAGACGCACGCGCTTTGCAGAAGCTCTAGATCGCCCCGGCAAAAGAGCGCCGCTGGACATCTTGCGCCCAGCTGCTCTCGAAGCCTGCGCGGAAAGCGCGCGTCGAGCCTTGTAATGACCGTCACGTCCGCCTTTTCCGCCGCGAGCAGATATCCGTCCAGCTGCCGCTCGCGGCTTAAAAGCGAGACAATGTGCCCCGCCTCAAATTCCGAGTACCCGAGCCTGCGCACGTCCTTGACAGTTACATCGCGCAGCGGGTCTTCCTCGCCGATGCCTGCCGCGCGCGCACGTCTCGATAGCTCCCGCGCCTGCGCGAGACTGAGCGCGCCCGCCATCGGATCTCCCAGCGGGCAGCAAAGAAGCAGCAGTCCCCGTTCCGTCTGCCTCACCGGCGGAACCTCCGGCGCGGCTGGGGCTTTTTCTCCCTCGGCTGCTCTTCTACGAGCGTGCCGTCCTCTAAAAATTTCACGGGCTGGATCTGGTAGTGCGAATATTTTGCAATCTCCGAGAGCTTTGCCTGCTCGGGGAAGGTGCCGAGGATGGAGACGGCAATGCCCTTTTTCTTGGCGCGGCCGGTTCTTCCGATGCGGTGAATGTAGTATTCGTTCTCCTCGGGCACGTCGTAGTTGATGACGCAGTCGACATCGTCTACGTCAATGCCGCGCGAGGCGACGTCGGTCGCGATGAGGACGGGGAGTTTTCCTTCTTTGAACGTGCGCATCGTCTTTTCGCGCTTCTGCTGCGCGATATCGCCGTGGATGCAGTCGGCCTGCAAGCCGAAGCGGCGCAGATCGTCGCTCAGCCGCTGGCACATGACCTTCGTGTTGCAGAAGATGATCGTCCGCTCAAGTCCCAGCGTGCGGATGAGGCGGATGGCCATGTCGACCTTTTCAAGCGGCGGACAGGTGATGGAATACTGCGTGATATCCGGCCGGTTATCCACATCGGCGGGGACGGTGATCTCTACCTCGTCGCGCTGATACATCCACGAGACGGTCATGACCTCCTGCGAGATGGTCGCGGAGAAGAGGCCGAGGTTTTTCCGGTTCTTGACGCGCTCGATGATCTTCGTCACATCGTCAAAAAAGCCCATGTCGAGCATGCGGTCTGCTTCGTCCAGCACCACCGTCTGCACCTTGTCGAGCCGCAGCGTCTTGCGGTTGTAGTGATCCATCAGCCGCCCGGGTGTGGCGACGACGATCTGCGGGTGCTTCGAGAGCTGCTTGATCTGCTGCTCGATTTTCGCCCCGCCATACACCACCGCGACGCGGATATTTTTATTGAACGCGGCAAGCCCCTTGAGCTCGTCGCAGATCTGAATGGCAAGCTCTCTCGTCGGCGCGAGAATGAGCCCCTGTAAATCCTCGCTTTCGGGGTCAATGTGCTCTAACATCGGAATGCCGAACGCGAAGGTCTTGCCTGTGCCGGTTGGCGCCTTGGCGATGACGTCCTTCCACTGCATGAACGGCGGGATGGCCTCGGCTTGGATGCGCGTGGGGTAGCCGTAGCCCTTCTGCTCGAGCGCCTGCAAAATTTCCTTCGATAATCCAAGATCTGCAAAGGTCAGATTCTGTTCCATGTGTTTCGTCTCTTTTCTGAAAAATCGCAATTTTTTTTATTATATCATA
>CAKUNY010000235.1 GCA_934668605.1 uncultured Oscillospiraceae bacterium
CCGGAAGGGCCGCAGCACTGGTTTTACAAGGAATGGATCTTGCAGGCGGACAAGCGGAACTGCCTGCACCTGCACTTTACGATGCAGGATAATCCATCTTTGAGCCAGACAGTGAGGAGGCGGTATGAGCGGCTGTATACGGGCGTTTTTTACCGGCGGTTCATTCTGGGGCAGTGGTGTCAGGCAGAAGGGCGGGTATACGACTTCTTTGACACGGCAAGCGCCCGGCCGGCGCCGGGCGGGAAGTTTGACCAGTGGGTCATTTCGTGCGACTACGGAACGGTGAATCCGGCTTCCTTCGGACTGTGGGGAAAGCAGAACGGTGTGTGGTATCGGACGGACGAGTTTTACTTTGACTCGCGGCGCGAGGGGCGGCAGATGACAGACGCGGAATACGCCGGGAAGCTGCGGAAGCTCGCCGGGGGACGAACGATTCGGGAGGTGATCGTCGACCCGTCGGCGGCGAGCTTTATTGAGGCGCTGCGGCGCGAGGGCTGGAAGGTGCGGAAGGCGGACAACGACGTGATCTCCGGGATCCGGAAGACGGCGGACGCATTAAAAGACGGGCGGATCGTGATCTGCGAGCGGTGCACGGACTGCTTGCGGGAGATGGACTTATATGTCTGGGATCTGGAAGCTGGCGGCGAACGGGTGGTCAAAAAGAACGACCACGCGATGGACGATATGCGGTATTTTGTGACGGGCGTTTTGGCAGGCAGCGCGGGATTTGCCGCGTGCGTGCCGGAACGAAAGATTTGAAGAGGTGAGAATGATGCGAAAAAAGGCGAAAACAGGCGTATGCAAGGCGGCACAGCTGCGTGACGGGTCAAGGCATCCGTTTGGGATGCTCGGCGGGGTGACGGCGCTGGGCGGCGGGGAGCTGGAGGTGTACCGGCAGATCCGAAACGCGGTGCCGATCTTGGACGCGGCGATCGGAAAGCTTGTGCGGCTGACGGGCGGGTTTACCGTATCGTGCGGGAACCGGAAGGCGCAGAGAGAGCTGGAACGGTTTTTGAAGACGGTGAACACCGGGCGCGGTCAGGTGGGGCTCGAGAGCTTTCTGGCGGCGTTTTTGCAGAGCATGCTGGTCTATGGGCGGGCTGTTGGCGAGATGGTGGTCGGCGGAAACGAGATCGCCGCGGTTCTGTGGGGCGATGTGACGAAGCTCTATGTACAGGAGGGCTCGTCGGCGATGGAGTTTGCGTTCGGGCAGTGGCAGGACGGAGAGGTGAAGATCTTTCCGAGGCAGAATCTGATTTTGTTCGCGGCGTGGAACCCGGATGAGGAAAATCCGTATGGCGCGTCGGTATTCCGGAGCATGCCGTTTCTGGTGGATGTGCTGCTGAAGATTTACAGCACGATCGGGACGAACTGGGAGCGGGCAGGCAATGTGCGCTACTCGGTGGTGTATAAGCCGCAGGACGAGGCCGGGAGAATCGACGCGCAGGAGAGAAGCGAGCAGATCGCGTCGCAGTGGTCGCAGGCGATGCAGGAATCGCGGCACGGGGTGGTGCGCGATTTTGTGGCGGTCGGCGATGTGGAGATCAAGGTCATTGGAGCCGACGGGCAGATTCTCGATTCGGAGATTCCGGTGCGGCAGATTCTCGAGCAGCTTGTGGCGAAGACGGGGCTTCCGCCGTTTTTGCTGGGGCTCAACTGGGCGTCTACCGAACGGATGAGCGCGCAGCAGACAGACCTTCTGACATCGGAGCTGTGGGCGATTCGGCGGACAGTGGAGCCGGTTTTGCTTCGGATTTGCAGGCTGTGGATGCAGCTGCACGGGTACGCGGAGGATGTGGAGATCGTCTGGGATGAGATCAGCTTGCAGGACATTGTGGAGCAGGCGCACGCAGAGCTTTACCGGGCGCAGGCGGAAAAACTGAGGGCAGAACAGGAGGAGACAACATGAAGGTAACAAAGGCGGCAAATGTGGAGCTGAGCGGCGCACCGAGCGAAGAGCAGCTGGAAAAAATCAATTGTTTGACGAAGGCGAAGGCGGCGGCGGAGGACGTGTATGTGTTTTCCGTGCGGCTGTGCGACGATCAGATCGACCGGGACGACGAGCGGTTTTCGGAGGCGTGTATCCGGGAGCTGGCGGCGCTTTTTGTCGGAAAGACGGGGATCATGGATCATGCGTGGTCGGCGGAGAAGCAGGTGGCGCGGATTTTTGATACGGAGGTATTGGCAGAAAATGGCGTGACGTTTCTCAAGGGCTGGGCGTATATGCTGCGCGGGGAGGAGACGGACGGGCTCATCCGGCAGATCGAGGGCGGCATCAAAAAGGAGGTTTCAATCGGCTGCGCGGTGCGGCGGAAGATGTGCTCGATCTGCGGCGAGGAATACGGTACGTGCGCGCATGTGAAGGGCGAGACGTATGGCGAGGCGCGGTGCGCGGCGGTTTTGTGCGAGGCGGTTGACGCGTATGAGTTTTCGTTTGTGGCGGTGCCGGCGCAGAAGGAGGCGGGTGTGCTCAAAAAGCAGACGGGCGCCTCGATGGCGCTCGGTGAGGTCGCGATGAAGCGCTTGCAGAAGGACGCAGAGCTCGGAAAGGCGTATCGCGAGGAACTTATGCTGCGGGCAAGACGGGCTGCGATGCTTTTAGAGCTGGGGCTTGACGATGCGCTCTGGCAG
>CAKUNY010000236.1 GCA_934668605.1 uncultured Oscillospiraceae bacterium
TATCTCGGCTTCAAGCTCCGCTACCGCGCCTTCACGGCGAAAATTCCCGGCGGGCAGAAGCTCTATCAGTTTACCCACAAGCTCAAGGAGCGCTTCAGAAGGACGCTTCTGGGGACGAATCTGTTTGACAGCCTCGGCTTTACCTATCTCGGCCCTGTCGACGGGCACGATATCAAAAAGGTGGAGGCGCTGCTAAAAACCGCGCAGGCGCTTCATGAGCCGGTGCTGCTGCATCTGATCACCAAAAAGGGCAAGGGCTACGAGCTGGCGGAAAAGAAGCCGTCGGCATATCACGGCGTCGGAAAATTTGACCCTGCGCTTGGGACGAGCAGCGTCCATCAGCCCTGTTTTTCGGACGTTTTCGGCCAGACGCTTACCGAGCTCGCCTTAGAGAATCCGCGCGTGTGCGCCATCACCGCCGCCATGCGCGACGGAACGGGGCTGAAAACTTTCTCGGAGGCCTGCCCTGACCGATTCTTTGATGTGGGCATTGCCGAGGAGCACGCGCTTTCGATGGCCTGCGGCATGGCAAAGCAGGGGCTCATTCCGGCGGTCGCGATTTACTCGACCTTTTTGCAGCGCGCGTTTGATATGCTGCTGCATGATCTGGCGCTTTTGCAGCTGCATGTGGTGCTGGGCGTTGACCGGGCGGGACTCGTCGGAGAAGACGGCCGGACGCACCACGGCATGTTTGATGTCGGGTATCTTCGGCAGGTGCCCGGGCTCAAAATTTACTGCCCGGCGAGCTTCCAGGAGCTTCGCGCGATGCTCCGCGAGGCTGTTTTGACGGACAACTGTCCCGTCGCCGTGCGCTACCCCAGAGGCGGGGAGGGCGCTTACAAGGAAAACACGGAAGGAACCCTCCTGAAAGAAGGCAGCGCCTGCACCGTGATCACCTATGGAACGACGATCAACGCGGTTCTCGAGGCGGCGGAAGCGGCGGAGAAGGGCGGCCTATCCGTCGAAATTTTGAAGCTGCGGACGATATCGCCCATCGACTGGGCGGCCATTGAAGCGTCCTGCCGCAAAACGGGGCGCGTGCTTGTTGTAGAGGAAGCGTCTGACCGCGGCTGTGCAGCAAACGATATTTTCTCGCATCTGGCGCAGGCTGGCATTTCCTGCGTCTGCGAAAAGCAGAATCTTGGAGATTCCTTCATCGGCCACGGCGCGATGCGGGATCTGTACGAATTGACCGGCCTGAACGCGAACGCGCTCTTGGGCAGAATCCGGGAGGTATGTCATGAAGCATAAGGAGCGGCTGGATGTGCTGTTGGTAAGTCTCGGCCTTGCCGAATCGCGCGCGAAGGCGCAGGCAACCATTATGGCGGGCGAGGTCTATGTAAACGGCCAGAAGGCGGACAAGTCCGGGATGGAGGTTGACGTAACGTCGAATGTGGAGGTGCGCGGCAGCGCCTGCCCGTATGTCAGCCGCGGGGGACTCAAGCTCGAAAAAGCTCTCCGCAGCTTTGGCGTTGACCCGACGGGCTATGTTTGCAGCGACTCCGGCGCGTCGACGGGCGGGTTTACCGACTGCTTATTACAGCAGGGCGCAAGCAAGGTCTTCGCCATCGATGTGGGCTACGGCCAGCTGGCGTGGAAGATCCGCAACGACCCGCGCGTCGTCGTCATGGAGCGGACGAATATTCGCTATGTCACGCCGGAGGACTTGGGAGAGCCGCTTGACCTGTCTGTCATTGACGTGTCGTTCATCTCCCTTTCACTGGTTCTTCCGGTTGTAAAGACGCTCCTGAAGCCCACGGGGCAGGTGCTGTGCCTCATTAAGCCGCAGTTTGAAGCGGGGAAGGACAAGGTCGGCAAAAAGGGCGTCGTCCGCGACCCGGCTGTTCACGAGGAAGTCCTGCAAAACTTTATTTCGCTTGCAAAATCGCTCGATTTTACGATACGCAATCTCACCTTCTCGCCCGTCAAGGGGCCGGAGGGCAACATTGAATTTCTCGCGCATCTTTCCATGCAGCCGGGAGAAGACGCCTACACCGCCCCCGGCGATTTGGTCGCGCAGGCACACGCCGCGCTGAAAGGGTGAGCCCCATGAAAATTGTTCTGACACCGAACCCATACCGGGACAAGCAGTTCCGGACTGTCCAGCAGGCGAGAAAAATTCTGGACAGCTGCGGCGTTGAGACTGTGATGTGCCTGCCGTTTGACGTTGACCGGGACTATGAGCTGCCGAAAACAATGGACTTCCGGGATTTGCACCGCGAGATCAAGGACGCCGACATGCTGGTCTGCTTCGGAGGAGACGGCACGATTCTGCATGCCTCCAAAACTGCCACCGCGCACGGCCTTCCCATTCTCGGCGTGAACATCGGAACGATGGGCTTTATCGCCGAGCTCGAGGCGGGGGAGCTGGAGCTTCTGCGAAGGCTTCCGGCGGGGGACTATGCACTCGAGCCGCGCAGCATGATCGACGTCACCGTCACCGGCGCAAACGGCCAGAGGCTTCTGCATGAGACGGCGCTCAACGACGCGGTCGTGACCAAGGGCGCAATTGCGCGCGTGGTGCAGGTGTCGGTCTACTGCGATAACGTCGAGGCCACGAGCTTTTCCGGAGACGGCGTGATCATCTCCACCCCGACCGGCTCCACGGCCTACTCCATGTCAGCCGGCGG
>CAKUNY010000237.1 GCA_934668605.1 uncultured Oscillospiraceae bacterium
GACCACGTCGGCTGCGGCTTCGACTTCTTCGAGTTCATCGACAACCCCGACACCATGGGCACCATGACCGACACCGGCAGCCCCTGCACGAAGGGCCTTGCCAATGCGTCCGAGATTCCGAACCTCTTCGCCTGCTTCGAGAAGATGGGCATGAGCAAGGAGGAGATGGAGAAAATTGCGCGCCTGAACTTCCAGCGCGTGGTCAAGGACGCAATCGGCTGATCGTTTGTTTTCAGAAAGAGCACCCGGCAGGGTGCTCTTTTTGCGTGGGAGGCGGATCGCGGGTTGAAGCTGGATTTTGCGTAGGGGGCGATGCCCACATCGCCCCGTTTGGAACCATTGATTTCGTATTGGATTTCCGTAAAATTGGTACCATCCGCCGGGGCGATGTGGGCATCGCCCCCTACGAGTCTTGCAGAAGGGTACGTGCTGTTTTTTAACGCTTTGTGAATTTTGCGGAAAGGGGTTGCAAAATTGGGAAGGCGCGGTATAATGAGTTTAGCACTCGAGATACAAGAGTGCTAATACTACCAATACGGGACGTGAAGATATATGGCAAAGAAACAGTTCAAGGCGGAGTCGAAGCGGCTGCTGGATTTGATGATCAACTCGATTTATACGCATCAGGAGATTTTCCTGCGCGAGATCATCTCGAACGCTTCCGACGCCATCGATAAGCTGGCGTATCAGGCGCTGACGGACGAGAAGGTCGGCCTCAGCCGCAGCGATTTTGCAATTCAGCTGAAGGTCGACGAGCTCAGCCGGACGCTGACTGTGAGCGACAACGGCATCGGCATGGACAAAGACGAGATGGAAAACAACCTCGGCACGATCTGTAAGTCCGGAAGCCTGCAATTTAAGAAGGACATGGAAAAGCAGGACGATATCGACATCATCGGCCAGTTCGGCGTAGGCTTCTATTCGGCCTTCATGGTGGCAGATACCGTGACGGTCATCTCAAAAAAATACGGCTCTGACGAGGCGTGGAAATGGACATCCTCCGGTGCGGACGGGTACACGATGGAGCCTGCAGAGCGCGCGGGCGCCGGTACTGACGTGATCATGACGCTGAAAGCCGATACCGAGGATGAGCAGTATTCGCGCTTTTTGAAGACCTGGGAGCTTCAGAAGCTGGTCAAAAAGTATTCCGATTACATCCGCTACCCGATCAAGCTCGAGATGGAAAAGTCGCGGATGAAGGAGGAAACGAAGGACTCGGAGAAGCCCGAGTATGAGACGTACACGGAAAACGAGACGCTCAACTCGATGGTTCCGCTCTGGCAGCGGGCAAAGAAGGACATTACGGCCGAGGAATACAACAATTTCTATAAGGAAAAGTTCTTCGACTTTGAAGACCCGATCGCGACGATCCACGTGAGCGTCGAGGGTGCGGTGACGTATAAGGCGTTACTCTATATCCCGGCCAGAGCGCCGTATGATTTCTATACCAAGGACTTCAAGAAGGGCTTGCAGCTGTATTCGTCCGGCGTGATGATCATGGAAAACTGCGAAGAGCTGCTGCCGGACTGCTTCCGCTTTGTCCGCGGCGTTGTCGACTCGCAGGATCTGAGCCTCAACATTTCGCGTGAAATGCTCCAGCACGATCGCCAGCTCAAGTTCATCGCGGGGAACCTCGAGAAGAAGATCAAGGCGGAGCTGGCAAAGCTCATGGAGCAGGACCGCGAGAAATACGAAAAGTTTTACGCGGCCTTCGGCATGCAGATCAAATACGGTGTGCTGAATGATTACGGCGCGAAAAAGGAGCTTTTGCAGGATCTGCTTCTTTACTGGTCGCACAAGCAGAACAAGCTCGTCTCCTTCAAGGAATATGTGGACGCGATGCCGGAGGAGCAGAAGTATATTTACTTTGCAAGCGGCGAAAACCGGCAGAGACTTTCTCAGCTGCCGCAGCTCGAGAAGCTGGGTGAGAAGGGCTTTGACGTGCTGCTGATGACCGACGAGGTCGACAGCTTCGTGCCGCAGACGCTGATGAAATACGCGGAGAAGGACTTCCGCTCCGTCACGCAGGAGGATCTCGGCCTTTCGACCGACGAGGAGAAGAAGGAAGCTGCCGAGCAGGCCGAAAAGTCGAAGGCGACGCTGGAATTCGTGAAGACGACGCTGGGCGACGATGTGAAGGAGGTTCGCCTTTCCGAGAACCTCGGCACGCATCCTGTGTGCATGGTGCCGGAAGAGGGGATGACGTTTGAGATGGAGAAATATTTCAAGCGCCTGAACCCCGAGATGGGCATGAAGGCGGGAAGAATCCTCGAGCTCAACCCGAACCACCGGCTCTTTGGCCTGCTGCAGGTCGCCGTCGCGCAGGATGAGCAGAAGGCAGAGAAGATCGCGAAGATCCTCTATGCGCAGGCGCTTCTGATGGCGGATCTGCCGCTGGAGAACCCCGGCGAGTATACCGATCTCGTGTGCGAGCTGGTGCAGTAAGGGCGTGAAAAAACCGGATGCAGCGCAATTGCTGCATCCGGTTTCAGCGTGTCAAAAAACCTCGTAGAGTTTCGCCCCGCAGGGCGAAATAAAATGGGAATCCATTTTATCCGGCGGCTCTGCCGACCGGAAAAATACATATCGCCTCGCAAGTGTGGAATTTGTGCGCCT
>CAKUNY010000238.1 GCA_934668605.1 uncultured Oscillospiraceae bacterium
CTCTTTTTCTATTCTTTGATGACGCTTCCAACCATGCATCCTCTCGTTCTTCTATTCTTTAACACGGCTTCCAACAACGCCGTAAGGGGCGATGCCCACATCGCCCCAAGGGCACGAACGAATTCGCCGGGGATTCCCGTAAAAATGGGTGCATTCCGCCGGGTCGATGTGGGCATCGACCCCTACGCAAATTTAGGAATTTTTCGAAAATCCCGTAGGGGCGTGCGTTTATAGAAACTTCACCATCTGCACCTCGTCCCGGTATGTGCCGTCTTTGAGGTAAAACGCTCTCGGGATGCAGCCCATTTCGGTAAAGCCGAGCTTCCGATAAAGTCCCCTGGCGCGCTCGTTGTCGGAGAACACGCCCAGTTCTACCTGCGTAAAGCCGTTTTTCTTCGCCTGCTCCAGCGCCTTTTCAATCAGAAGCGTGCCGAGCCCAAGCCCCCATGCTTTTTTCTTGATGGAAATGCCGAGGCTGGCGCGGTGGCGCATTTTGAAATGATCCGACATGGCGTTGACACCGCAGTTTCCGACCAGTTCGCCGTCCAGAAACGCGGCAAGCATGAAGCTTCTCTCGTGGTCTTCCATCGCCTGCAAGCGCTTTTGCGCCGCCGCCGGCGTCTGGTCGCATTCCTCCGGATAGCGCACCATAAAATGCGTCTCTTCGCTCGTCTGACGAAGATACGAGATCATCTGCTCGGCATCGCAGATTTCCGGGCTGCGGAGTTCTGCGGCGGCTCCATTCCTGAGCGTCACGCGGCTCTTTTGAAGGAGCATGCTTCTTCCCCCTTTGTAAAATTCCCGGCAGAAGCCATTCTGCCGGGAATCCGTTTTCAGATTTCTTCCTTGTCGCCCTTCTGGCGGATGGTGATCTTGACCGGCGTGCCGGTGAGGCCGAAGACGGCGCGGATCTGGTTTTCCAGATACCGCTGGTAGGAGAAATGGAAGAGCCTCGCGTCGTTGCAGAAGATCACAAAATGCGGCGGCTTGACGCCGACCTGCGTCATGTAGTAGATCTTGAGTCTTCTTCCCTTGTCCGTGGGCGGCTGGACGCGCGCGGTCGCGTCTTCGAGGATGTTATTGAGCATGCCCGTCGTGATGCGCATGGAGTTCTGGTTGGAGACGGCGTTGATCATCTCAAAGAGCTTGTCGACTCTCTGGCCGGTAAGGGCGGAAATGAACAGCACCGGCGCATAGGTCATGTAGCTTAAATCCCTGCGGATATCGTCGGTCATTTTCTGCATCGTGTTCGTGTCCTTTTCGACCATGTCCCACTTGTTGACGACGATGATGCACGCCTTGCCCGCCTCGTGCGCAAGCCCCGCGACCTTCGTATCCTGCTCGGTGACGCCCTCGTTCGCGTCGATCAGAATCAGGCACACGTCCGCGCGCTCGATGGCCGAGACGGAGCGCAGGTTCGAGTATTTTTCCACCGCGTCGTCGACCTTGGACTTCCGGCGCATACCGGCCGTGTCGATAAACAGGTACTTGCCGAACTCATTTTCAAAGTAGCTGTCGATCGCGTCGCGCGTCGTGCCCGCAATGTTCGAGACGATCACGCGCTCTTCGCCTAGGATCCGGTTGAGCAAGCTCGACTTGCCGACGTTCGGCTTTCCGATGATGGCGACCTTGATGACGTCCTCGTCGTATTCCTCGTCGTCGGTGTCCGGGAAGCTTTCCACGCACGCATCTAAAATATCGCCCGTGCCGTGGCCGTGAACCGCCGAAACCTCAATTGGGTCTCCGAGTCCGAGCGAATAAAACTCGTAGACCTCCGGGTTCACACCGCCGGTTCTGTCGCACTTGTTGACGGCCAGAACGACGGGCTTTTTGGACTTTTTGAGCATCGCCGCGACCTCGCTGTCGGCGGCGGTCAGGCCGACCGTCACGTCCACGACCATGATAATGACCGTCGCGGTTTCGATCGCGATTTCCGCCTGACGGCGCATGAACTTCAGCATCTCGCTGTTTGTGCCCGGCTCAATACCGCCGGTATCAACAAGGGCGAAGCTCCGCCCGTTCCAGTCGCACTCGCCGTAGATCCGGTCGCGCGTCACGCCCGGCGTATCCTCTACAATCGCCATGCGCTTGCCGGTCAGCTTATTAAAGAGCATCGATTTGCCGACATTCGGCCGGCCAACGATCGCTACAATCGGTTTTGCCATAGATATTACCTCCCAGAATAAAATTGGGATCATCGCGTAGGGGTCGATGCCCACATCGACCCGGCGGTACAAATCGCTTTTATGGGATTTTTCGTCGAATTCGCAACTTCCCTTGGGCCGATGTGGGCATCGGCCCCTACGCAATGCATGGGGAATTCACGAAACAACGCGGGCATTATCCCTACTTACACTGAGCTTATTTTCGCGCAAGCAGCAGGATAAGAAAAGAGGAAGGTTGTGCACAACCTCCCTCTCATTCTCGTATCGAGCGAACTTACTTAGCTTCAACAGAAATGACTTCACGGCCATTGTAATAGCCGCAAGCCTTGCAGGCTCTGTGAGGCAGGCGGGGCTCGCCGCACTTGGGGCAAGCGACAACGCCCGGGATCGCCAGTTTCCAGTGGGAGCTGCGTCTCTTATCTCTTCTCGCGCGGGATACTTT
>CAKUNY010000239.1 GCA_934668605.1 uncultured Oscillospiraceae bacterium
CCGTAGATCGAGCCGTGGATGCCGACGGAGGCCAGCCGGTCGGTGATCTTCGACTGGATGGCGTTCATGAAGTTCTGCGCGCTTGCCTCGTTTTCCTGCAAATAGTCGATGATCTGCTGGTAGCCCTCGGGGTCGAGGTACTGAAGCGACACGTCTTCGAGCTCCCACTTGATCTTCTGCATGCCGAGCCGGTGCGCCAGCGGCGCATAAATTTCCATCGTCTCCATAGACTTGGAGATCTGCTTGGCGGGCGTCTGGTATTGAAGCGTTCTCGTATTGTGGAGCCGGTCGGCGATTTTGATTAAGATCACGCGGATGTCCTTGCTCATGGCCATGAACATCTTGCGAAGGTTCTCCATCTGCTGCTCTTCGGTCGTGGAGTACTGCACGCGCGTGAGCTTCGTGACGCCCTCGACGAGCTCGGCGACGGTCTGGCCGAACATGTGGGAAATTTCATCGAAGCTCGCGTCGGTGTCCTCCAGGCAGTCGTGAAGCAGCGCGGCGACAATTGCGTCCGTGTCCAGACCGATTTCCGCCACGATCTCTGCCACGGCCAGCGGGTGGATAATATAGGGTTCGCCGGACTTTCGCAGCTGATTCTGGTGCTTCCGGTCAGCGTATTCGTATGCTTTTTGAATTTCTTCGAGGTCAGCCGACGGCGCGTAGCGCTGCACGGCCTGCATCATCGAAGCATAATGTTCTTCTCTGGTTTCCATTCAGATTCCTGCCTTTAATCGTTCCTTGAGATGCTGAAGCGTGGGGCTTCTCTCCAAATCGACCTTCTTGCCGTCGCTGGTCAGATGGATGACAAGCAGCTTCGGCCGCTGCTCCATCTGCAGAAGTCCCTGCTCCTGAAAAACGTCGAGACACACGCGGATTTTGCTTCCGCCGCAGGCATATCCCGCGAAGCGTGTGATCTTGCGCGCGAGGCAGCCAAATTCTTCGCAGACGACGCCGTTCTGCGCACTGGCGGCCAGATACTTCCAGACGGCGACAAAATCCTGCCGCGCCGGAATCAAGCGCTCCAAGTCCTCCTGGCTGAGCGCCTGCCCCTGCATGTGCCGCCGGTAAAGGGCCTTTCCCTCCTTGAGCCGCGAGCGTGCCTGCTCGTTGGGGCGGATGTCCAGCAAATTGAGCTGCACGGTTCGCAGGCCGCGATATTCGTTGACCTGCGGCGTGTAGGCGATATCGACCACATCTCCCAGCGCCACAGCGGCAAGCCGCGCGGTCGTGGAGAAAAAGATGCCGTTAAAATGGTAGCCATGCCCAGACAGACGCAGCCGCAGATGCTTGCCGCCGCCGACCTCGGAAAGATCGGTCACGGTCATGTTGCGCATGAAAAGCACCGGCCTTGGGCAGCCCGCCCCGCAGGGTTCCAATTCATCGAGCTGCTGGACATTCGGAACGGTCAGCAGCTGCGGCGGAATTTCGCAGTCGAGCTTGAGTGACGGATTACACTCCGGCGAGCGCGAAAACGCGTCCGTCAGCGCCAGAATCCGCTCGCGGAAGAGATCGATCTGGTCGCGCCGGATGGTAAAGCCCGCGGCAAGCTCATGCCCGCCGTAGCTCTCGAGCAGATCGGACAGCTGCTCCAAAGACGCAAACAGGTTAAATCCGCCGTAGGACCGCGACGAGGCCTTTCCCTTGTCGCCGTCCAAGCAGATCAGAAACGTCGGACAGCTGTATTCCTCCGCCAATCGCGACGCGACGATGCCGACCACACCCTGGTGCCACGTTTCATCGGCCAGGACGATGGCCTTCGGCGCCTTTCCGGCAGGAAGCATCGAAACGGCCTGCTTGTAAATGCCGCTCTCCACATCCTGCCGCTTGCGGTTGAGCTTGCAGAGCTGGCTGGCAAGGGACACGGCGCGCGCCGCATCGTTTGTCAGAAACAGCTCCGTCGCAATTTCCACATGTCCCATGCGCCCGGCGGCGTTGATTCTGGGGGCTAAGGTATAGCCGATCGTGCCCGCCGTGATGGGAGGGCGCATTGCGCCGCACTCGGCCATGAGCGCCGCAATGCCGACTCTCTTGGGGTTCGCGAGCGCCTGAAGCCCCTGCCAGACCATTTTTCGGTTCTCGCCCGTCAGCGGCATCACGTCCGCGACGGTTCCGAGGCAGAGAAGATCGCAGTATTCTGCCAGCAGCGCCTCCTGATCGCCGTGGAGCGCGGCGGCCAGCTTGAACGCAACGCCAACGCCAGCCATCTCCAGAATCGGCTCCGGCTGCTCCTTTCGGTGCGGGTCAACCACCGCGACGGCCTCGGGAAGATCCGACTTGCACTCATGGTGGTCGGTGATGACGAGCTCCATGCCGAACTCCCGGCACAAAGCCGCCTCCTGGTTTGCCGTAATGCCGCAGTCGACGGTGATGATCAGCTTCACATCCTGCTCGTGGAGCGCCCGCACGGCAATTTCGTTGAGCCCGTAGCCCTCTTCCAGCCTTGCGGGAATGTAGCTTGTCACATGTCCGCCGCGCTTTCGGAGAAAGTCCGTCAAAAGACATGTGGCCGTAATGCCGTCTACGTCGTAGTCTCCGAAGACGCAGATATGCTCGCGCCG
>CAKUNY010000240.1 GCA_934668605.1 uncultured Oscillospiraceae bacterium
GTCCTGGCTTCCCGCTGCGGTTCGGATTTCGTTTTCGGCAGCTTGTGGACAGCTTTTTCTGCCAGATGGCGGGCTTCCTGCACGGCATGGTCGGCGGTATCTGTGATCTTGCCGCTCTCGTAGCGATCTTCCGGCTGCCCATCCTGTGCTGCTTCGCGCAGCTCCTGCCGAAGCTGCTGAAAGGACGCATCCGCGCCGCGGTGGAATGCTGTTCGCGGCGCGGATTTGAGGGTTTCGCCAACTCGCTCTTTCAGCGGTGATTTTTCCTTGACCTCCCGCATTATGACACCTGCTCCACCCGTTCAGACATCTTCGTCGTCATCAGCTGGTACAGCCTGCCGTTTTTCGGAAAATGATCCACGAAAGGCACGATGGTGCTGCCGCACTTGAGAAGCCCGTGTCCAAAATCCACACCAGAAATGTACGAAAGCTGATTATCCGAAATATTGAGCAGCCGCGCCAGCTCGATTCGGTCCGTACTCGCCTGATTGAGCATGAGCAGGAATTCGCTGTTTGCAAGCATCGTGCGGGCGGTATGGGATTGCAGCAGATCGTCGACGTTCTGCGTCAGCCCCGTGCCGCAGGCCCCGTATTTGCGCATCCGTTTCCAGAGCGTGAACAGGAAATTGGCACTGTATTCGTGCTGAAACAGCAGGTAAATTTCGTCAATATATAACCATGTATTTTTACCGAGTTTTCGGTTGCGGATGATGCGGTTGAATACGCTGTCCAGCACAACGAGCATACCGACCGGCAGGAGCTGTTTTCCAAGGTCGCGGATATCGTAGCAGAGAATGCGGGAATTGGTATCCACGTTCGTGTACTTGGCGAAGGTGTTAAGGCTGCCCTCCGTGAACAGTTCCAGCGCCAGCGCAACGTCCCGCGCTTCGGGTTCTGGCTGCTCCAGGAGCGCGGCATGGAAGTCTTGTAATGTCGGCACAACGCCGAGATAGCCGTTTCGGATGAACTCGCGGTAGACCTGCGCGGTACAGCGGTCAATGATGGATTTCTCCTTCGCAGACAGCTTCCCAGCCCCTACGAGCTGTTCGCAGAGAGACAGCAGAAACTCGGATTTCAGCACGACGGGGTTGTCGCCGTCGTTGTAGCCGGATTCCATGTCAAGGGCGTTGATATGATTGGGCGAGGTCGCGGAAATTTCAATGACCTCGCCTCCCAAGCCTTCGACCAGCGGGCGATATTCGGCTTCGGGATCGATGATGATAATGTCGTCGTTTGTGGACAGCGCGATCTCCGTGATCTCGCGCTTGGCTGCAAAGGACTTGCCGGAGCCAGAGACACCGAGAATGAAGCCATTGCCGTTCAAAAGTTCCTTGCGGTCGGCAAGGATGAGATTCTTGGAGATGGCGTTCTGTCCGTAGTAGATGCCGTGTCGATGCCGAATTTCCTGCGCCTTGAACGGCATAAGCACGGCGAGGGCTTCCGTGGTCAGCGTCCGCAGCGCGTCAATGCGACGCAGGCCGAGCGGCAGCGCGGTGATCAAACCGTCCTGCTGCTGAAAGCTCAGTTTCGCCAGCTGGCAAAGGTGTTTTCTTGCAATGGATTGAAGCGTTTCCGTGTCGCTGTCCAGTTCCTCTTTGCTGTCTGCCAGATGCACGAGTGTGACTACGGCGAACAGCATTCGCTGGTCGCGGGTCGTGAGATCGTCCAGCATCTCGCGGGTTTCCTTGCGCTGTTGCTCCAAATCATACGGCACAACGGCAGAAAAGTTCTGGTTGCTGTTCTGCCGCCGCTGCCAGTTGGTGACGTTGGTTTCCACGCCGAGGAGCTTGTTCTCCACCTCGCGCACAGCTTCGTCGGTCGGCACAGGGATCATGTCGATGGAGAGCATCATGCGCCGGTTGAGGTCGGTCAGCTCCAGAATCATGCTGTCCTTGATGTAGCTGGCGTAGTCCTTGAGGAACAGGACGCGCCCGTATTGATTGCCCATTTTGAAATAGTCTCGATGAAATTCCAGACTGTCTGGACAGATCGTATCCTTGAGATTATGCCCGCGCTTCATGGCAGATTGCAAATCGAACGGCAATGTCGCTTCTTCTGGTCTAAAAAAGCCGCGCAGCACATCCAACCGCTCGGCAGCGTCCAGCTCGTTGGAGGACGAATTGAGCCGCGAGAGCTTGGACGTGATCTCGCCTGTCACGCGGGAGAAGAATGTGCGCGCTTCGTCTACATTTTTCTTGTGAACGGAAACCGTGATAAACCGCTCCTGTTCCACGCTGGCGGAGCTGCCGGAGATCTTGCTTTCCAACATCCCGTTGAACTCGTCCACAAATCCGTCGAGACCGTCGCCGCGCTGCGGAAGCAGAACCGTATCTTCAAACGCCTGTCGGTTGACCTGCTTGTTGCAGATCGTGAGTTTCGTGGTCGAGCCGCTGTCCAAAGCATTCAGCAGTTCGCTGTAACCGAGGAACATCGCCGTTTTATCCTCTTTGGAAGCGATGGCATAGTTGATGTCCGAAAAGCGCAGCGTTCTGGAATACTTCGTGCCGAACTGAAAAATCCCATCCGCGAA
>CAKUNY010000241.1 GCA_934668605.1 uncultured Oscillospiraceae bacterium
AGCGGCTCGACCACCAAGCTCACGATCTGCAACAAGCAGGTCAACCGGCAGGCGTTTGAAGATACCGTCCTGCTCCCACAGCGCGGCGACAGCCTCGACGGATTCGTGGACGAGTTCAACGGAATGCTGGAAAGCAAGATCTCCGGCAGCTCCGCCAGCGTGGAGCAGGAGCGGTTTATCACGGTTTCCGTTCACAAGAAAAACGTGGACGAAGCGCGCACGTTCTTCTCCCGCGTGACAGGCGAGATCACGTCCAAGCTCTCGCGGCTCAATTCTTCCTCCAACGAGCTGGACGCTGCCGAGAGGTTGGATGTCCTGCGCGGATTCTTCCGACCAGAGGAATCATCCTTGCCCTTTGATTTGCAAACGGCCATGAAGCGCGGGCACAATCTCAAGGACACGATCTGCCCGGACAGCTTGGAGTTTCATCGTGACTACTTCAAAATGGGCAATCAGTATGGTCGCGTGCTGTTCCTCAAGGATTACGCCAGCTACATCAAAGACAGCATGATTCTGGAGCTGACCGATCTCAACCGGCGCATGATGCTCTCCATCGATATGATCCCCGTGCCGACGGACGAAGCGGTGCGCGAGGTGGAGAATAAACTGCTCGGCGTGGAAACGAACGTCACCAACTGGCAGCGGCGGCAGAACAGCAACCAGAACTTCTCCGCTGTCGTTCCTTACGATCTGGAACAGCAGCGCAAGGAAACCCGCGAGATGCTGGATGATCTCACAACCCGCGACCAGCGGATGCTGTTCGCCGTGGTCACGCTCGTGCATCTGGCAGACAGCAAGGAAGAACTGGACAGCGACACGGAAACACTCCAGTCCATTGCGCGCAAGCACCTGTGCCAGCTTGCCAAACTGAGCTTCCAGCAGCAGGACGGGTTAATTACCGCATTGCCGCTCGGCCTGCGGCGCATTGATGCGCTGCGGACGCTGACAACGGAAGCTCTCGCTGTGCTTATGCCGTTCAAGGCACAGGAGATCCGCCACCGGCACGGCATTTACTACGGGCAGAACGCGATCTCCAAAAATCTCATCCTTGCCGACCGCAAGGAACTTTTGAACGGTAACGGCTTCATTCTCGGTGTCTCTGGCTCTGGCAAATCCTTTGCCGCCAAGCGCGAAATTACGGAGATCGCGCTATCTACCAATGACGACATTATTATCATCGACCCTGAAGCCGAGTACCGCCCTCTGGTCGAAGGCTTGGGCGGCGAGGTCATTGAAATCTCCGCGACCTCGCCCAATCATATCAATGCTCTTGATATGGAGTCCGGCTACAACGACGGGGATAACCCCGTCGTGCTGAAATCCGAATTCTTATTGTCCCTCTGCGAGCAGCTCGTGGGCGCGGGCAAGCTGTCTGCTAAGGAAAAATCCATCATTGACAGGTGTACTGCCCAGGTCTACCGGGAATTCATCCGGAACGGCTATCTCGGAGTTGTGCCGACATTACAAGACTTCCATACCGCGCTCCTGGAGCAGCCGGAACCCGAAGCGCGGGACGTTGCATTGGCGTTGGAGCTGTTCACGGAGGGCAGCTTGAACACGTTTGCCAAGTACACAAACGTGGATACCAATTCCCGCATTCTTTGCTATGACATCCGTGACCTCGGCAAGCAGCTCCTGCCGGTTGGCATGCTCGTTGTGCTGGACAGCGTGTTCAACCGCATCATCCGCAACCGAAAACTCGGTAAAAATACATGGTTATATATTGACGAAATTTATCTGCTGTTTCAGCACGAGTACAGCGCCAATTTCCTGTTCACGCTCTGGAAGCGAATGCGCAAATATGGGGCCTGCGGCACGGGGTTGACGCAGAACGTTGACGACCTTCTGCAATCCCATACTGCCCGAACGATGCTGGCGAACAGCGAGTTTTTGCTCATGCTCAATCAGGCGAGCACGGACCGAATCGAGCTGGCGCGGCTGCTCAATATTTCGGACAATCAGCTTTCGTATATTTCAGGTGTAGACTTTGGACACGGGCTTCTCAAATGCGGCAGCACCATCGTGCCTTTCGTGGATCATTTCCCGAAAAACGGCAGGCTGTACCAGCTGATGACGACGAAGATGTCTGAACGGGTGGAGCAGGCGTCGTAATGCGGGAGGTAAAAGAAAAATCGTCGCTGAAAGAGCGAGTTGGCGAAACGCTCAAATCCGCGCCGCGAACAGCATTCCGCCGCGGCACAGATGCTTCCTTTCAGCAGCTCCGGCAGGAGTTGCGCGACGCAGCACAGGATGGGCAGCCGGAGGATCGCTACGAGAGCGGCAAGATCACGGATACCGCCGACCATGCCGTGCAGGAAGCCCACCATCTGGCAGAAAAGGCAGCCCACAGGCTGCCGAAAACAAAATCCGAACCGCAGCGGGAAGCCAGGACAGAATCTGTTCCACAACATGAGCAGCCTCGGCACCCCCTGCAGCCTACTGCGGCACCGAGGGAATATCCACCGCAAAGCCAGTCACAGGGAAATCAGTCTGTGCGCGAATCGGCTTCTCC
>CAKUNY010000242.1 GCA_934668605.1 uncultured Oscillospiraceae bacterium
ACCTGAAACGCAAGCCGCTGCGCCGTCTTGCTGCCGATACCGGGCAGGCGCGCAAACTGTTCGCTGAGCCGCTCCAACGCGGCCGGAAACGTCCTCATCCGAACAGACCGCCCAGATTGAGTCCGCCCGTGAGCTTGCTCATGTTCTGCGCGGAGTCCGCTTCCGCCTTGCGCATCGCCTCGTTGACCGCCGCGACGACCATATCCTGAAGCATTTCCACATCGTCCGGGTCGACCGCTTCGGGGTCGATCGTCACGCGCACGAGCTCGCGCTTGCCGCTGACAACCGCTGTAATCACGCCGCCGCCCGCCGTGGCCTCATACTGCTTTTCTTCCATCTCCTGCTGCATTTTCAGAAGATCCTGCTGCATTTTCTGCGCCTGCTTCATCATCTGCATCTGGTTCATGCCGCCCATCGGCATGCCGCCGCGGTATCCGCCTTTTGCCATGTCAAACTCTCCTTTATTTCAATCGATAATTATTTGATCGTCATAATGTCGCTGTGCTCTTTTCCGAGCGCCAGCAGCGCGTCCATCGGATCTTTGCCGGACGCGTCCAGCTGCCCTGCCAGCGCAAACTGCACCTGCATGGGCTGGCCGAAAAACGCGCTTGCCTTCTCCGCCGCAAGCTTCTGCACGTTGGGATTCTTGATGATATCCAGCACAAACTGCGACGGTGCGGTCAGAATCAGCGTATCGCCCTTGCGCCTTGGCCGCACAGGCCCTCCCGGGGCAAAGAAGCCGCGTTCGCGTACGCCGAGTCCTTCTCTGAGACTCGCCGCCAGCTCCGGCCATCGCCTGTCCAGCTCCTCCTGCGCGCCATCGAGTGCCTTCTTCTCCTGCGGTCTTTCCGCTTCCCGCGCGTCCATCGGCGGGGCAAGCCCTGCCAGCGGGTCGTCCGCGTCATCCGGGAACGGAGGCCGGTCGTCGTCCGCATCCTCCTGCGCGGTTTCCGTCTTTGCGGGCTGCTTCGCCGGGGTGAAATTGCCGGTCGCCAGCCGCTCTTCAAGTTTCGATACCCGCGCGCCGAGCGACTGCGCGTCCAGCTTCAAGGATGGCTCGCACAGCTGCATCAGGCAGAGCTCCGCCGCGACCCGCGCATCGGCATTTTTCCCGACCGCGCCCTTTGCCGCCTGCACAAGCGTCAAGTCCCGCAGCAACTCCGCCGGGGTAAAGTGCTTTTCAAGCTCGATAGCCTGCGACTCATCGGCAATCCCCGAGAGCATCGAAACGCCGCTTTTGGGCGCCGCCTTCAAAACCAGCAGATCCCGGCAAAGCGCCGACAGCTCGTCAAAAAGCGCGCCCAGGTCTTTGCCTTCGGCGTAAAGCGCCTCAAAGATCGAAAGCGCCTGCGCCGTGTCCTGCTTTCCTGCCGCCATCAAAAGCTCCGCCGTGCGCTTCACACCGGCAAGCCCCAGCGTCTGGCACACAAGCTCCTCCGTCAGCTCCGTCTGGCACGCGGATGCGCACTGGTCAAGAAGGCTCACGCCGTCTCGCATCGCGCCGTCTGCCAATCTCGCCAGCAGCCGCAGCGCCGCGGGGGCGATCTGGATGCCCTCCTGGTAGGCGATGAAGTTGAGCCGGCCCGCAATGTCCTCCGGGCGAAGACGGCGGAACGAAAAGCGCTGGCAGCGCGATAAAATCGTCGCCGGAACCTTGTTGAGCTCCGTCGTCGCCAGAATAAAGATCAGGTGCTCCGGCGGCTCTTCGATGATTTTTAAGAGCGCGTTAAACGCCGCGATGGACAGCATGTGCACCTCGTCGATGATGTACACGCGCCGCCTGACCTCGCTCGGCGTATAGATCGCGTCGTCTCGCAGCACGCGCACCGAATCCACGCCGTTATTCGACGCTGCGTCGATTTCCAGCACGTCCATGCAGCTTCCGTCGTCGATGGCCTTGCAGGCCGCGCAGCAGTTGCAGGGATTGCCGTCCTGCGGGTCGAGGCAGTTGACGGCCTTGGCGAGAATTTTCGCGCACGAGGTCTTGCCCGTGCCCCGCGTGCCGGTGAACAGATACGCGTGGCTGAGCTTGCCCGTCTCGATCTGCGCGCGCAGCGTGTCCGTCACGCCCTTCTGCCCCACCACGTCCGAAAATGTCTGTGGCCGGTATTTCCGATACAACGCCTGATACACGCCATTCACCCCACCTTCGTCATACAAAATCTATTATACACAATTCCCAAGGAAAATGGAAGCACCAAAGTAGGGCTTGTCAAGCCAGGCTCCTGTCCTGCGTAGGGGTCGATGCCCACATCGACCCAAGGGAAGTTGCGAATTCGCATAAGATTTCCGTAAAAACGGTTTATACCGCCGGGTCGATGTGGGCATCGACCCCTACGAACTTCCCAGTAGGTTGATCCCAACGCTTTCTGATATAAATAAATTCCCCGGACACAACCAAGTTGTGTCCGGGGAATCTTCCGGTACACAGTCAGACTGCACACCCTCCATCGAATACGCACTACATCCGTTACCCATACAGCCAGCTCGGAAAC
>CAKUNY010000243.1 GCA_934668605.1 uncultured Oscillospiraceae bacterium
GTGCCCGAGGCGCGGATCTTTGCGTTGATCGTGCCCTGCGTCACCTGCTGTGTCGCGACCTCCGGAAGGGAAGCGTTCATGATCGTGTTGGAGAAGAAGGTCAGCACCAGCAAAACTGCCAGAAAAATGATGGCCACGGTTTTGACCCATTCGCGTCTTTTTACGTTCGTATCCATAGTTCCCTATCCTTTCACGGAGCCCGCGTATGTGATGCCTTCCACGAGGTATGCCTCGCCGTGCAGGAACATCAGAAGTCCCGGCACCATGTAAACCACCGCCGCGGCAAAGGCGATGCCGATCTCGCCCGCGTTGATCTGCGAGAGATACACGGAAAGCGGCTGCTGCGACGCATCGGGCAGCAAAATGAGCGGCTGCTCGACCATGTTCCAGTAATCGATAAACACCAGAATGGCGATGGAATACAGCGCGCTGCGGCACTGCGGAAGGCAGATGTTCCAGAAAATGTGCCACTCGCCCGCGCCGTCGAGCTTCGCCGATTCGATCAGCGAAACGGGAATGCGGCGCATGGACTTTGTGAGCAGAAACACCGAAAACGGTGCGAACGCGCCGGGCAGGATGATCGCCCACCGCGTGTTGAGTAGTCCCAGAAAATCGGACACCAGATAGTTTGGCACCAGCGTCACCTGATACGGCATGAGCATCAGAATGACGTAGGCAAAGAAGATCGTGTCCCGGATTTTGCCGCGCCATCGCGTGAAGCCGTAGGCCGCGACGGACGCGACCATCAGCTGCGCGAGGACGATCGGCGCAACGAGAATGACCGAGTTCCAGAATTTATAGAGAAAATCCGGGCTTTTCAGCAGCACGGTAAAATACTGGCTGAAGCTGACCTTGTCCGGGATAAATTTCAGGTTGATGGTATCTTTGATGAAGCTCTTGCCGTCGGTCGCGTTCTGGAAAACCTGGCCGTAGTTGGCGGTGATTTCGCTCTGCGTCATGAACGAGTTCGTGATCGTGAGCACCGTCGGCATGAGAAACAGGAAGGCAAAGACCGCGGCCAGAACCGTCAGCGCGCCGCGCGAAAAATAGCGCTTTTTCCGTCTCATCCTTCCACGTCCTTTCCAAAGTAGTTTTCAATGGCGAACAGGAGGGCGATGAGCGCGATGATGACAATGGCCAGCATGATGGCCGAAGCGGAAAGGCGCTGATAGTCGAGATTTTTGTTGTACATGTTGTTCATGAAGTGCTGGAGCATGTACAGTCCCTCGTAGGGATAGTCGCCGGAGAGGAGGTAAATTTCGCGGAAGACCTTAAACGAGTTGATGATCGATAAAATCGTGACGAACAGAACCGTCGGCGAAAGATACCGGAGCTTGATATGGAAAAACTGGTACGCCTTCGACGCGCCCTCGACCTCTGCAACCTCCAAAAGCTCCTTGGGGATATTGTTGAGCGCGGCCATGAATAAAATCATGTTGTAGCCGAGGTTTTTCCAGAGAAACAGCAGCACGATGACCACCATGCAGTAGTCGGATTTTAGCCAGTCGATGGCCTTGACGCCAAAAACCGAGAGAAATTCGTTGATGACGCCGTTTGCGTGAAACAGCACCTGCCACACGAGGATGATGGACGCCACGGGCACCATCATGGGGCTTAAAAAGAACGTCCGGAACTGGCTTTTGAACGGGATCCGGCACTCTAGCATCAAGGCCAGAACCAGAGCCAGCACAACCGCCAGCGGCACGGAGAGCCCCGAAAAGACGGCGGTATTTTTGACCGCGATCTGAAACGCGCCGTTATTCCAGACTGCAATGTAGTTTTTCAGGCCGACGAAGCTGTGATCCAGCGCACCGGCAATGAACGAATAGTAGATGACCACGCAGAACGGCGCGACGAAGAAGATGAGCATGCCGAGAAAGCTCGGACCCGAAAAGCAGAGGGACGCCAGAAAGTCCCGGATTTTCACGTTTGCGCCGTTCCATATTTTTTTTGCCTGCTTCACGCGTCCGTTCCTTTCCGCAAAATTCGCGCTTCCGGAAGGACGGCAGACTGCCGCCCTTCCGGAGAGATGGGTATTCGAGTTACGACTGCTCGGCGACGTAGAGGTTGACTCTGGACTGAATCATGTTCGCCGTGTCGTCGAGGCTCTTTTCGCCTGCAAAGTATGCGGCTGCCTCGTCGGAGATGATGTTCAGGATGCTCTCATCATAGCCGTAGACTGTGGTGGTGGTGTTGATGAGATCGAGAATCTGGTCTACCTGCTCCTGCGTCATCGCGTAGATGCTGATCGAGCCGTCTTCGTTGACACCCGAGCCGCCGATCACAACCGTGCTGGCTACCGTCTCCGTGGCTGTGCCGAACGCCACGCCGCCGCCCATGTCAGTGGTATAATAGGTCATCTTCGGGATGCGGATGGGGTTGCCGTTTTCATCCTTCATGACGTTGCCGTTCTCGTCGGTCTGGTATTCCTCAGTCATGGCGTCTTTCATCTTCTGGTCAAACGCTTTCTGGTTGA
>CAKUNY010000244.1 GCA_934668605.1 uncultured Oscillospiraceae bacterium
CTGAGGTTTCCCAGACGGATGGATTTGACCTCGGTGCCGGAAAGCTCAATGCCGGTTTCAAATTTTTCTTCGATGAAGTATTCGTGGTACGCCTTCTGGTTCTTCGCCACGATTTTGATCCCGCTTGCAGCCACACTGGCACCTCCTTCCAACCCTTGTTTTCTTATTATATCACGTCTGTCAAGTCGTCACACGCCGTCTTTAGAACATTCCGCCAATTTCATAAAAGGGCTTGCAGGTTTCCGCGCGGCATGCTATAATAAAACAAACGTTTGAGAAAGGAGACGAACGCCGTGGCCAATCGAAATCTTCCCGTGCAGGTGCTCTCGAGCTGCAATACCGACGGCCAGCTCCAGCCGCTGCGCTTCCGCTTTGAAGACAGCGAGCACCAGCTCCACACGGTTCACATCACCGAGATCATCGACAGCCGCTTTGTCGAGTATGTCGGCATCGAGACGTTCGTCTTTCTCTGCAAGGCACTGTTGGAGGGCGCGGAAAAGCTCTATGAGCTGCGCTACACCGTCCGCACCCACCGCTGGACGCTGTTCCGGGAGGTCTACTGATGGCAGAGCCGGTCTGGTTTCATATTGATGTGAACAGTGCGTTTTTGTCGTGGACAGCCGCATACCGCACGCTCGTCGAGGGGCGAAGCCCCGACCTGCGGGACATTCCGTCGGTGATCGCAAACGATAAAAATCTTCGCACGAGCATCGTGCTTGCCAAGAGCACGCCCGCCAAAAAATACGGCATCAAAACCGGAGAGCCCCTCGGCATGGCGCGCGACAAGTGCCCGAATCTCGTCGTGGCCGAGCCCGATTACGCGCTGTATGTGGCCTCCTCGCGGCGTCTGATGGCGCTTTTGCGGGAGATTTCGCCCGTGGTCGAGCAGTATTCGATCGACGAGGCGTGGGTCGACATGACGGGCACGACCGGGCTCTACGGCCCTCCGGTTCTGGCCGCGCAGCATCTGAAAGACCGGATTTACAGGACGCTCGGCTTCACGGTCAACATCGGCGTTTCGTGCAACAAGCTGCTGGCCAAGATGGCGGGAGAGCTCGAAAAGCCGAACAAGGTCATCACGCTCTTTCCGCAGGAGCTTTCGCGCAAGCTCTGGCCGCTTCCGGTGGGAGAGCTCTTCATGGTCGGCCGCGCAACGACGCCGAAGCTTCAGGCGATGGGCATCCGCACGATCGGCGATCTGGCCAAGGCAGACCCGGCGTTTCTGATCCGCAAACTCGGAAAGCAGGGCGGCGTTCTCTGGCAGTTTGCCAACGGCAAGGACGCTGGCGTTGTCTCGAGTGCACCCGCGCCCAACAAGGGCTACAGCAACGCCGTGACCACGCCGCGCGACGTGACGGATTTTGCCTACGCCGATCAGGTGCTGCTGTCGCTTTGCGAGACGGTCGGCACGCGATTGCGCCGAGACGAGCAGGCGGGTTCTTGCCTGACCGTTCATCTGCGCACGAGCGCGTTTGAAAACTGGTCGCACCAGCGGCAGCTTCCGAACGCGACGAACGTGACGCAGGAGCTGTACGCCGGTGTGCGGGAGCTTCTTCGCGCCGCATGGGACGGGAAAACGCCCCTTCGGCAGATCGGCATCCAGATCACGCGCCTCACCGATACCAGCGTCCGGCAGGCAAGCCTCTTTGACGCGGCGGACTACGAAAAGCTCTCGAAGCTGGATCGAACCGTCGACGCGCTGCGCGAGAAATACGGTGAGCAGGCGCTGTTCCGCGCGGCCTTTTTGGCGGGTGATACGCCGAATATGGCGGGCGGACTCAGCAAGCACCGCAGAACCGGCATTACCAAGCCCGTCGAAGAGCCCGAGCAATACGTGCTCAAGCATTTGGCGGAACATGAAAAAGAGACAGCACCCCGATATCATCAACAACGGTCCCAAGCAGCCAACCGTTGCCGATCTCGAAGCGCAGGTTCAGGCTGGTATGTCCATTTCTCTGATGGATTTGGCAGCGGCTACTCATCGGGAACTGAACGCCGGTAAGCGCAAACAATCCGTGCTGGAGCAGCTCAAAAGGCAGCCTGTGCAAGAACGTTCACATAAAACAGCGCCCGGAAAGAGCGCAGAAAAGGAGCTATGATATGAATTTTACAAACGATGAAATGAACCTGATGTGCATTTACAACACCGGTTCGCGCGAAAGCCTGATGCGGGAGCTGCGCGAAATGCGCGGTTACATCGGCGTAGATCAGCCGGAGCTGCTGAACATGACGGATTCCACGCTGCAAAAGCTGGAGAAGATCAGCGATGTGGAATTTGCAGAGCTGGAGCTATACCCGGATTTTTGAGCATCAACTGTTTCGTTTTTTGAAATTGGTGTTCGCATGAGATTTTAGGGGTATCTACTTGTAAAAGCGGCTGAATCGTGTTAAACTTCAAATACGGAGGCTTTGTATATGGAGTTCAAACCTTTT
>CAKUNY010000245.1 GCA_934668605.1 uncultured Oscillospiraceae bacterium
TTCGGGCTCACGCAGGACGATGTGCTCGATCTCATCTTGTGGGCGGTTCCCATCGGCGTTGTGTGCGCGCGGCTTTACTACTGCGTGTTCTACTGGGAGCTCTACAAAGATAACCCCATCTCGGTTCTGTATATCTGGGAGGGCGGCCTTGCCATCTACGGCGGCATCATCGGCGGCGCGATCACGGTCATTGCCGTGAGTCTGGCGAAGAAAATCCCGCCCCTTGTGATGCTCGACGATGCGGCGATGGGCGTGATCATCGGTCAGATCTGCGGCCGGTGGGGCAACTTCATGAACCGCGAGGCGCATGGAAGCGTCACCGATTCGTTTTTCAAGATGGGGCTGACCGACGCGGCGGGCAATATCACCTACTACCATCCGACGTTTCTGTATGAATCCGTCTGGAACCTTGTGGGCTTCATCGGCCTTCATTTCTACTGCAAAAAGCGCAGGTTCGACGGCGAGGTATTTTTGCTCTACGTCGCGTGGTACGGCCTGGGGCGCGCGTGGATCGAAGGCTTGCGCACGGACAGCCTGTACCTGTTCTCGACCGGTATCCGCGTCAGCCAGCTGGTTGCGGCGGTGTCGTTCGTGATCGCGGCAGGTGTGATCGCGTATGTTCTCATCCGGAAAAAGCCGAAGCCAGCCGATCTTTTTGTAAACCGCGCGCACAAAACGCCCAATGCGCCGGAGGAAAAGCCGGACGAAATGTGAACTTTTTGAAAAAAATGCGCGAAGGTTCCACACGCCCCAAAAAGTGTGATATAATCGAAACTGGAAATGCAATAACCTAGAAGGGAGTATTTACTATGAATCTGTCTGAAAATTTTGAAAGCGTCAAGAATTTTGCGATGGGCGCCGCCCAGACCGCAACCCAGAAGGCCAAGGTTCTGGCCGCTGTCGCCAAGGCAAACGTCTCCATCTACGCCGAGGAAGACAAGATCCGCAAGGCCGAAGCCCAGCTTGGCAAGCTCTACTATCGCGACTACGCGGTCGGCGAGGAGATGGACACGGCGGAGTATCTTCCGTGGTGCCAGAAGATCGACGAGTCCAAGAAGCTCATTGCCGAGCTCAAGGACTACATCGACGAGGTAAAGGCCGCCGACGAAGCGGTCTGCGAGCCGGAAGCTGCCTGCGAGGCAAGCAAGGCCGACTTTGAAGACGCGGAGCCCAAGGAAGAAGCGGCCTCCGAGGAAGCGCCCTGCGCCTGTGAAGAAGCGCCGCAGGAAGAGGCCGCTCCCGCCGAAGCGCCCGAGATCAAGATCGAGGTCGTAGACGACGAGCCCAAGGCTGAGTAAGCGCCGGTTTTTGACGGTCTGAGCCGCCCGGATTTCCGGGCGGCTTTTTCATTCGCAGCTTCCGCCGCAGCGTCGGAAAAATATTCCTGTTTTGTCGGAAAAGGCCGAAGAATGGTACCGGACGGTATCTTTTCTGTTTTGAAATGAAGCCGCATGGTATCATCGTGACCGGTGATGACACATGTATTTTGGGCGGCTTCGTGACCTACGGGAGGACGCAGACCGGACACAGCAGGCGGTCGCAGACTATTTGAACATGCAGCGCTGCGTCTACCGGCGCTATGAATGCGGCGAACGGGAAATTCCGGTCTGGGCGGTGATCCGGCTGGCGGAATATTACGGCGTGTCGACCGATTATCTGCTCGGGCTGACCGAGCAGCGGCAATGAGGCGGCTGTGCCGGTTCACGGCCGGCTTTGCGCTTGGATGCGCGGTGTGTGTTCTCGGACTTCGCGGCAGTACATGGATCGCAGGCGCGATTCTGAGCGTTCTTGCGGCGGCTCTTGCGGTTTGCCTTCCGAAACCGCTGTTGAAGGGCGCGCGGCTGACGCTTGCGGGGCTTGCGATAGCGCTCCTGTTCTGCGCGGGCTACCGGGCGGTGCTTCTTCGCCCGATCGAGGCCTTCTGCGCGCAAAATCAGGCGGAACTCCACGCCGAGGTTCTGGATTACCCGACGGCCTCGCGGTATGGAAGCGCTGTGCTTGTTAAGGTCAAGACCGGCGGGGCGGGGGTGAAGGCCGTTTTATACTACCAGCAGGACGCGGCGCTTTCGCCGGGAGATCAAATTTTCTGCACGGCGAAACTTCGCGCAGCAAGCCCGGACAGCCTCGAGCGCGATGAATATTACGCCTCGCGCGGCGTGTGGGTGGTGCTTTCCGCGAAGGGACAGCTTACGGTAACACCGGGAACGTGGTCTCTTCGCCATCTTCCGGCGCTGGCGGCAAGGCGGCTCAAGGACGCATGCAGGGCGATCTTCCCGGAGGACGTCGCGGGCTTTCTGATCGCGCTTCTGACGGGCGATAAGCAAGGACTCTCCTATGGCCTTAAAAATGATCTTTCCCGCAGCGGCATTTATCATGTCGTCGCGGTATCCGGAATGCACGTGAGTCTGCTTGCCGGGC
>CAKUNY010000246.1 GCA_934668605.1 uncultured Oscillospiraceae bacterium
GAGTCTTCGCCGCCTAAGAGCTCCAGCTCGAAAATTGTAATCCGCCGGGGCGTTCGCGCGACCTCTTTTCCCTTGCGCGCGAGCTCATAGAGCTTCTGACCGTTTATCTTGATGGCAGAATACATGGGAGGAACCTGGTCAATGTCCCCCGTGAACCGCCGGAGCGCGGCCTTTAAGTCCTCGTGCGTGACGGAGACGGGATTTGTCTCTAAGACCTCGCCCGTCGTGTCCTGCGTGTTTGTGACCGTGCCGAGTCTCAAACCGGCGATGTATTCCTTTTCGGCGGACTCGAAAAATTCGACCCCGCGCGTGGCTCTGCCGATGAAAATGGGAAGAACGCCCGTTGCCATCGGGTCAAGCGTTCCGCCGTGGCCGACGCGCTTTTCGTGGAACACGCCGCGCAGCTTCGCGGCCACATCCTGGCTCGTCCAGCCGTCCGGCTTGTCGATGATCAGAATTCCGTTTGCCATACTCAGCGCTCCCGGATGATCCCGCGCTGGGCAAGAAGCGACAAGATCGCGTGCCTTGCGCCCGCAATGCCGCCCGGAACCGTCGCCCCCGCGGCAGCCGCGTGTCCGCCGCCGCCAAGCGCTTTGCAGAGCTCGGACGCGTTGTAATGTTCCGACGTGCGGAGCGAAAGCTTGCCGCCGCCGTCTTCGACCTCGCGGATCATGATCCCGATCTCCACGCCCTCAATGGAGCGGGCGAAGCCCGAGATGGAGTCTACGTCGTCCTCGGAAATATGAAGCTCCTGCAAAAGCGATTTCGGCATCGTGCACAGCCCCACAAGACCGCCCGCGTAGAGCTCGATGGAGTGCGTGAGCTCCGCTTCCAGACGGAGCCTTGCAAAGCTCTTCGTGTCGAAAAACGCCTTGTTGATCGGGTACGTGTCCGCGCCCGCGTGGATGAGCTTTGCCGCCGATTCGTGCGTGTGGGCGGTGGTGTTGGAGTATTTGAAGCAGCCGGTGTCGGTCGAGATGGCAAGATAGAGCGCGTTCGCCATCTTCTCCGTGAGCGTCACGTCAAGCAGCGCCAGAAGCTCTAAAATGATCTCACCGCAGGCCGCGCTGTCTGCTTCCACGAGCTTGGGCGCATGTAAATCGTTGCTTCCGTGGTGGTCGATGGCAAGGGCGATTTTTTCGCCCAAGCCAAGCTCCTCCGCGTCGAAGCTCAAAAGCCCCAGAGACGCCATGTCCACCGAAAGAACCGTCGCGTTTTCCGGGCAGGCGTCTGTGAGAAGCGTTTCTACAAACGGCGAGAGCTTCGGGGTCAGCTGCCGGTTTTTGAGCACCCATGCGTGCTTTCCCATCGCGCGCAGCCCAAGGCAAAGCCCCGCCGCGCTGCCGATCGCATCACCGTCCGGCCGGCGATGGGTCAGGATGATGTAGTTGTCATGCGCGCGCAGCGCCTGCGCCATTTCAAGCCTCGTCATCGCCTGCTTCTCCTGCTTTTTCCTTCTGCTCGGCCTCTAGTTTCGACAAGAGGTCAAACATGTGCGCGCCATATTTGAGCGAGTCGTCCAGTTCGAAGACAAGCTCTGGCGTATAGCGCAGCTGCAAGCTGCTGCCAAGCTCGCGCCGGAGCCAGCCGCCCGCGGATTTGAGCCCGCGCATGGCGTCCTTCTGCTTTTCCTCGTCCATGACGCTGATATAAATTTTGCTGTAGCGAAGATCCGGCGTGGTGTCGACGCGGGTAATGGAGATGAGCGTCTGCACGCGCGGGTCTTTGAGCGAGCGGATCAGATCCGACAGCTCTCGCTGAATTTCCTCATTGATCCGTCCAATTCGATTGGAAGCCATAGTACCTCCTTTTGCTTGATTCAACCTCGTAGAGTTTCGCCATCCGCAGATGGCGAAATAAAGTTGAAATCCATGTTATCCGGCGGCTTCGCCGACCGGAAACATACCTTTCACCTCGCAAGTGTGGAATTTGTGCGGCTTTGCCGCACAAATTCTGCGCGCAGTCGAGGTGCATTCTCTTTGGCAAAAAGCCCCCGCTTTTTGCCAGGACGTCAGTCCTTGATCTGCTCCATTACGAAACATTCAAACACGTCGCCCTCTTTGATGTCGTTGTACTTTTCAATCGACATGCCGCACTCATAACCGGCGGCGACCTCCTTGACGGAGTCCTTGAAGCGCTGCAGGGAGCCGAGCTTTCCTTCGTGGATGACAATGTTGTCGCGCAGGACACGAACGGACGCGTCGCGCGTGATTTTGCCGTCTTTGACATAGCAGCCCGCGATCGTGCCGATGGCAGAGACCTTGTAGGTCTGGCGAACCTCGGCGTGGCCGATGATGGCCTCGCGGAACTTGGGCGCGAGCATGCCCTTCATGGCGTCGGTGATCTCGTTGATGGCGTCGTAGATGACGCGGTACATGCG
>CAKUNY010000247.1 GCA_934668605.1 uncultured Oscillospiraceae bacterium
GGCGTGATCGTGGTCGAGACGCTTTGCAGCATCGTGGGCGTGGAGATGATGACCTCATACGTTTCGCCCGGGGTCAGACCCTCGAAGGTGACGGACGGAGTCGAGACGATCTGCGTGTCAGAGTAATCGTTCGCGCCTGTAATGGTCACCGTCCAGCTCTCCGGTGCGTCGCCCTCAATGTTCCAGGAGAGAATTGCCGACGAGCTCGAAATCGCAACGGACAGCGGCGGAACGATGCTGACGGTCGGAACCGTCGAGAATGTGGCGGTCGTCGCACCGATGAGCTTCGTGTTCTCGGGCTCCTGAAGCGTAAAGGTGTATTCCGTGCCGGACTGAAGACCGGCAATGACGGTGCTGTGGCCGGAGAAGGTCGCCGTCTGCGCGTCCACGCCCTCTGCCGCGTAGCTGACGGTCCAGCTGCCGGGGTCGGGGCCGTCGAGAATGATGAGATTCAGCTCGGCCTGCGTCACGGAGACGGGCGTTGCGGTGAAGCTCAAGATCTCCGTCTGCGCCAGCGTCGTTGCCATGATCGAGTAGTTGCCGGTCAGCTTTTCGCCGTTGGCAGGCTCAATGGTCACGGTGTACTGCGTGCCGGGAACGAGGCCGGAGAAGGTCAGGCCGGTTTTTGCCTGGAAGCTCTGATGGAACTTGTTTCCGTAGGTGTCGGAGCAGACGACCTGGAACGAGCCGTCCTTTTCGGCGGAATCGACCTGTACGGTCAGATAGTCCGTGCCCGCGTCGAGCAGCGTAATGTCGTCAATGTGAATGTTGCTGGGCGCAATGATGAAGAAGTAGACCGCCGCGCCGATGCCTGCGATCAGAAGCAGACAGCAAAGCGCGATCGGAAGCCAGCGGCTTTTCTTTCTGCGCTTTTTGGGGGGCGCGTCCGAATCGTCCAGCGGCGCGTCGTCTTCCTCGTCCGGCTCCAAAGAGCCCGCGATGCCGTACCCCTCGGGGTCTTTAAGCGATTCTTTGTGGACAGAATCGATGAGGTCGTTGAGCATCTGCGTGTCCGGCGAGAAGTTTTCCTTGAAGCTGTCGGACATGGCCTCGGTGTCCGCAAACTGGACAGGCTCGACCTCTTCCTCCTGCGTCAGGTCGACCGGCTCATGCTCGCCCGCGATGGGGGGAACGATGAGCGTATCGTCGAGCTGGTTGCGCTTCATGTACTCGACCAGCGCGTCTTTGAGCTCCTGCGGCGTCTGATACCGGTCTTCGGGCTTGAAGGCGCAGGCCTTGAGGATGATCTCGGAAATTTCGTAGTCCGCGTACATCGGGACGGGGAGCGCCTCGCCGGTGACTCTGCGGCGGTCGGCAGCCTTTGCGGACGTGTTTTCGTCCTCAAAGGGCGCGTGGTTGCCGTTGAAGATCCGGTAAAGAATGAGGCCTACGGAGTAGATATCCGTTGTCGGCTCGATCGTGCCGAGCAGGCTGAACAGCTCCGGCGCGGAGTAGGAGCTGAGCATGCTCTCGGGCATCGTGCAGTATTTGAGATCGTCAATCTTCGCGATGCCAAGGTCGCCGAGCAGAAAATGCCCCTGCGCGTTTAAGTAGATGTTGGACGGCTTGACATCGCGGTGAATGAGCCCCGCGTTTCGAAGATCAATGAGCGCGCTGCAAAGATCCATCGCCAGGTTCACCGCGCAGAGCTTCGTCATGGCGTTGTCCGCCAGGTAATCGACGAGCGTCTTCCGGTGCTCGGCCAGCAGATACATGTCGTAGCCTACGCCGTCCTCCTTGGGCGCGATCTGATAGCTGCGGAAGCAGTCGAGATTCGGGCTGGCGGAGAGCGCTTCGAGCGTTGTGAGCTCGGACTGATAATCCGAGACGACCTGCTCATAATATTTCTGCGCGTCCTCGGTCGTAGCGGCGGCGCCGGTGAACATCAGCGCGTCGACCTGCTTCTGCGACTCCGGCACGGAGATGTGCTTGAGGATGTAGGTCTGACCGCTCTTGGTGCTTTTGACAATATATACTGCGGCTGCGCCGCGGACACTCAGACACTCGACCACCTCCATATTGGACAGCAGCGGCGAAATGAGTTTGAGTTCGGCCAAATGGTTCGCCTCCTTTTCATACGTCCTATTATTTTAAGCGATTTTGAATAAAAAAGCAATACAAGATATTGCGGTATGGGGTTGGAATTTGTCGAAAGGTGTGGTATGATACGCAATAGGTATCACCAAATCACAGAAGGATCTGTGAAGTCCCGCGCGCATGGTATATTTTCTGCGCGCACGCTAACGGAGGATTTGCATGAAATTGAGAAAATGCGAATTCTGCGGTACGGAGTTTGACGCCGCGCTCGGCCAGTGTCCGCTTTGCGGAAAAGCCGTGCAGCCCGGCGCAGCCGAGCCGCAGCCCGTCATGCCCGC
>CAKUNY010000248.1 GCA_934668605.1 uncultured Oscillospiraceae bacterium
CAACATCGGCTACAAGATCGCGCAGCGCCTGGGCGGCTTTGAGGCCTACGGCCCCATCCTGCAGGGCCTGAACGCCCCCATCAACGACCTCTCCCGCGGCTGCAACGCCGATGAGGTCTATAAGATGGCTATTATTACGGCTGGTATGGCGTAATTTCCCTTTCCTGTACGAAAATGCCGTAGGGGCGGACGACTCTGTCCGCCCAGCAAAACGCGTGTCCAAAACGCGAAAACCTACGGCAAAATCGAAACTTCCCTTGGGCGGACAGAGTCGTCCGCCCCTACGAACTTGTTTCGAGGCCGCGCAGGTCGATGTGGGCATCGCCCCCTACGAGCACGGTTCGAGGCTGCGTGCGGGACAAAAAAACCAAATGGGTCACTCACGCGACCAACCAAAAACTTCGTGGGGATGCCGGGTTCCGGTGTCCCCACAACTTTGTCTTGGAGTATTTTTATGAAACTGACAGATTACTTGGGCGACAAGCCCTTCTGGAAGGTGACGGTGCGGCTGGCGGTGCCGGTCGCGCTGCAAAACGTTCTGACAAGCTCGTTCCAGCTTGTCGATACGCTCATGGTCTCGCGCCTTGGAGACGTGACGCTCTCTGCCGTTGGTATGGCGGCGCAGTGGGGCTGGATGGCGGGCTTACTCAGCTTTGGCCTGTGCTCGGGCATGAGCGTTTTTATCTCGCAATACTGGGGGATTCAGAACCTCAAGGGTATTCGCCGCGTCATGGGACTTGGCCTTCTGACGGCGATTTTTATTTCGATGGCTTTTTTCGGTGTGGCATATTGCGCGCCGGAGTGGGTGCTGGGACTATTCAACAGCGACCCTGCCGTCGTGGATGCGGGCTGCCGGTATCTGCGCATCGTGTGCTTTTCTTATCCGGCGGTTGCCTTGACGTATCTTTTGTCGAACGTTCTGCGCGGCACGGAGCGGGTGAAGCTGCCGCTTTATGTTTCCATCGTCACGACGATTGCAAACGCCTTTGCGGATTACGGCCTGATTTTCGGCGCGTTCGGTCTGCCGCGGCTCGGTGTAGAGGGTGCGGCGCTCGCGACATGCATCTCTTCGTGGCTGGGTCCTGTTCTGATCCTCATCTTCTCGGCGTTTGAAAAGAACCTTCTGATGGGGCCGGTCAGAGAGCTCTTCGCGTTTCGTCTTCGCGATGTGGGCGAGTTTTATACAAGGGCCCTTCCTGTCACGCTCAACGAAGGCCTCTGGGCGCTCGGCATGCTGACGCTCAACCGTATTTACGCGAACATCGGCTACGAGTATTACGCGGGCATGACGATTTTCAAGACCTTCTCCGAGCTCGCGTTCGCGTTCTATGTCGGCCTCGGCAACGCCTGCGTGATCATGGTCGGAAAGTCGATCGGCAGGGGCAAGATCCGGCGCGGTGTGGAGGATGCAAGACGATTTTCTGTCCTTGTGCCGCTGATGGGCCTGATCGTCGGTCTCACGATGGTAGCGGCGAGAAAACCGCTCGTTGCGCTCTTTGCAACGGGGGATAACCTGTCTGCCACGACGATCGCGACGGCCTACGCCGTGACGATTTTCTGCTCGCTCGAGTATTTCTTCCGGAACATTTCCTATGTGCAGGTTGTGGGCGTGTTCCGCTCGGGCGGCGATACGCTGACGGGCATGTTCTTAGACCTTGGCAGCCTCTGGCTGGTGTCGATTCCGCTGACGCTTATAGCTGCTCGTGTGCTCCATCTGCCGTTTCTCAGCGTTGTAATGGCGGCGTATCTGGGCGAGGATATTCCAAAGTCCATTTGCTGTCTGCGGCATTTCCTTTCCATGCGCTGGCTCAAACCCGTTACCGAAGAGGGAAGAGAGGGCCTTCGCCTTTACCGCGAGGAGCAGAAGTAAGAAAAAGTTTGCGCTGCGGAACAAATTCCTGTATGATTCGTCTATATACCATGTAAGAAAAAATGAAGAAAAGAAAGGAAGTGTGCTATGGAATTCGATATGGGATTTGCACTGATGGATAGGCTCTTTCCACTGATGTTTCTCGTCGTGTTTATCTTCATCATCAGCACAATCGTCGGTTCGCTTGTGTCAGGAGCAAAGCGGAAACACAAAAATGACCAGTCTCCGCGCGTGACAGCGGACGCAAAAGTTGTTTCCAAACGGATGCAGGTCGGCCAGAACCGCCACCGAAACGGCAGTGACGACATGATGCACAGCTACACCTACAGTAAGTATTACGTGACCTTCGAGTTTGAAAGCGGCGACCGGCTGGAGCTGCCCGTGGACGGCTCGGATTACGGTGTGCTCGTCGAGG
>CAKUNY010000249.1 GCA_934668605.1 uncultured Oscillospiraceae bacterium
GCCAAATCGTCCATCGCGAAGCAGAAGGTTTCCCACTGTGTCAATGCTGTCTGCAACGGGTCGCCCTCGCGGATACGGAGGGTGCGGCGGATCTCTTTTGGAATAACGACCCGTCCGAGGTCGTCAATGCGGCGAACGATTCCTGTTGCTTTCATATCGAAATCTCCCTTGTCTGTTAAATACTACATGGCTATTGTTTGCCGCGCGCGGGAGATTATGCAGAATTTTGCGTTAGAAGCAAAAGCAAACGCCGGACGGAGCTCACGAGGCTTACGGGAAGCGATCGCTGCCCTGCCCATCCAGAGCCTTGGCGTAGTTGAGCATGTTTGTCAGCTCCATTGAGCGGTTGAGGTGCTCGGCCATGTGCTGCTTTGCAAGCTCGGAGTTGCGCGCCTCGATGGCCGCAACGATTTTCAAATGCGCCGCGCAGCCGTCCGCGCCCAATACGGAGACATTTTGCACCATCATCGTGTGGATATACGGCCGGAGCATCTGAAAAACAGTTCGGATGGCGGCATTCTGTGTGGCCTCGGCCAGCAGCAGATGAAACGCCTCGTCGGCCTGTGCCATTTCCGCCTGCCGCTCCGCCCGCTGCATCTGAAAGGAGAGTTCGCGCAGCCGGTCAATGATCTCCCGTCCGGCTCTCTGGGCGGCGAGCCCGGCGATCTCCGTCTCCAGAATCCGGCGCAGCTCAAAAAAATCCGTCCGGCTGATGGGTGCGCCCTGAAACAGAAGGCCGCTTTCTTCCGCGCGCGTGCGGACAAACGAGCCTTTGCCCTGATGCGTTTCGATCAGCCCCTGCGCGGCCAGCTGCCCGAGCGCGCTGCGCACGGAAAGGCGGCTTACAGAAAATTCGCGGCAAAGCGCCGCCTCCGACGGCAGCTTCTGCCCGGGACGGTAGGTTCCGTCAAAAATACGTGCGCGCAGGCTCTGCGCGATCTCTTCATAGCGGTTCATATCGGTCTCCTAACTTGTATTACAAGTATAGTGTAGGACATTTCATAAAAATTGTCAAGACAGCAAGTGCTTTTTTACGAATTTCGTTTGACATGCGCAGAAAAACCAGATATGATAGAGACAAAGGCGGCGCTCGCCGCAGCTTGTATGACATGTGAAAGAAACTGAAATATGGAGGTATTCTCATGAAAATTGTTGTTCTGGACGGCTACACGGAAAACCCCGGCGATCTGAGCTGGGAAGGGCTTGAAGCACTGGGCGAAGTTACGGTTTATGACCGCACGGCTTATCAGGAGTCTCCCCTCATTGCCGAGCGCATTGGAGACGCCGACATCGTGGTCATGAACAAGACCCCGATCTCGAAGGAGACAATCGACAAGTGCCCGAATATCAAACTGATTGCGGTTCTGGCCACGGGCTACAACGTCGTCGACTACAATTACGCGAAGGAAAAGGGCATTCCCGTCTGCAACGTCCCGACCTATGGCACCGCCTCCGTCAGCCAGTTTTCGATTGCACTGCTGCTGGAAATTTGCCACCACATCGGCCATCACAGCGAGTCTGTCCACGCGGGCAACTGGGCAAATAACGCCGACTGGTGCTACTGGGATTATCCGCTCATCGAGCTCGAGGGCAAAACGATCGGCATCATCGGCTTCGGCCGCATCGGTCAGGCCGAAGGCCGCGTTGCAAAGGCGCTCGGTATGAACGTTCTGGCGTACGACCTGTATCCGAATGAGTCCGGCAAGGCTATTGCCGAGTACGTTGACCTCGATACGCTGTTTGCAAGAGCGGACGTGATTACGCTCCACTGCAACCTCACCCCGGAGAATACCGGCATGATCAACAAGGATACGATCGCCAAGATGAAGGACGGCGTGATTCTCATCAATAACGCCCGCGGCCAGCTGATTGTCGAGCAGGACGTTGCCGACGCGCTGAATTCCGGCAAGATGGGCGCTGCGGGTCTGGACGTTGTCTACACCGAGCCGATTAAGGCCGATAACCCCCTGCTTCAGGCCAAAAACTGCATCATCACCCCGCACATTTCCTGGGCTCCCAAGGAGAGCCGTCAGCGGATCATGGATATCACGGTCGACAATGTCAAGGCGTTCTTAAACGGCGCGCCGCAGAACGTTGTGAACAAGTAAGAAGCCATGGGTGTGAGAGAAGACGCAAAAAGAATCTGGCAGGCGGCAATTTCCGCCGTGCAGCCTGACAGCGCGGTTCGGCGGGCGCTGGAAACCGCCGATTTCACCGGGAACATTCATCTGGTCGCCATCGGCAAGGCGGCGTGGTCGATGGCAAACGCGGCGTTTGAAGC
>CAKUNY010000250.1 GCA_934668605.1 uncultured Oscillospiraceae bacterium
GAGATCGCCGACGTCGGGATCATGCTCGACCAGATGGCGATCGAGTTTGAGGTCGAGGACGCGGTGGCGGAGCAGCGGGCACACAAGGTCCGGCGGCTGCGGGAAAGGATCGAAAAAGATGATTGAATACATTGAGAGGGATGCGCTTTTAGACTATATTTCCGCTGCCGTGAAGCATAGAGGTATGGGGGAGATTATAGGACAAGCTCTTATGAGGTACATCAAACGTCAACCAGCCGCCGACGTGGCCCCGGTGGTGCATGGGCGCATTGTCGGATCGCTTGAGGATGGGCGCTACCGCCGAAGGTTTTCTTGCTGCGGAGAGGACGCTACAATGATAACCCAGTGGACATGGCCGAAGTACTGCCCCAACTGCGGCGCGAAAATGGACGGAGGTGCGGACAATGCCTGAATTTAGACGCTTGACCTACAAGACGCCGGACGGGGCGTGGGGCATCAAGGGCGTGAGCCTGCTCACCTGCCCGGCGCGGCTCTACGGCGCGGCCGCAAAGCTGTGCGACATGGAGAGCCTGTGCGAGGACGTGTACCGCGCCAAGGACGCCGAGCTGACGCTCGACGCGCTGCAGGAGCTGGTGGACAAGGGCCTCGGCGGACGCTTCCTCGATCTGCGCAAGGCGCTGAAGGGGGTGGAGCTATGACGGGGAGCAAGGTGTTGATCGTCAAGTTGCCGGAGCTGCACGCCGACGTCAAGGCGCTCGAGGCGTTCCGAACCTATGTGTGCGACGCGCTCGGCGCGGGCACGCTGGTGCTGCCGCTTGGCACGACCTACGCAGTCGAGGAGTTCCCCGCGCTCGGCGCGGTGGAGGTGGTCGCGGGGGACGCCGTGCCTGTCGTGATCGGCGGGCCGAGGCCGACGCCTGCGGGCGGAGGCGGCGGGCTGGTCGTTGGCGGGCGCGTCGTCCGCTCGGTGCCCGATTCGGGCACGGAAAAGGAACCTCCCAAGCAGGAGCTGCCCGGCATCCCCGCGGCGGAGGGTGTGAGCCGCCCTGAGCCGAAGCCGGTCGAGCCGCCGGAGAGACCTCCCGAGGAGAAGCCCGACGTGCCGAAGCCGACGGAGATCAAGCTGCCGTTGGCGGTCGGTCAGGCAACGCCGCGGTTTGCCGGGAGGGCGTCGAGCGAGAAAGCGGACATCCACGCCCGGTTGAACCGGTACTGGTCGGAAAAGGGGGCGGGCTCGATGATCAAGCTCTCCGAGGCCTGCGGGCTGGACGCCTCGAAGCTCTACCTGATGCAGCGCAACGACGGGAAGTTTGACATTGAGCACTGGCGCGCGGTCAACGCGGGTCTGGACAAGCTCGGATACGGAGGAATGAAATGACGAGAAAACGGATGATCAAGCTGCTGATGAGCGTCGGCTGCGACCGAAATGATGCGGCACGGGCAGCCGCACTGGCCGACGGCAGCTTATCGCACGCGGTGCTATATTACGACCTGTGCGAGGAATTTGCCCGAGTGCTTTGCGAGCTGCGCAGGCAGTTCATTATTGAGGGCGACATGACCGGCGCTGTCGCCGGAATGGTCGGAAGCGTGTATGGCTGAGCGGTTCTACTGCGTGCGCCAGCGCGCGGGGAATCTTGTCAAGGAGTACCGCGGGACGATGCCGCCGCGCTATGCGCCCTCCGACACCGACGAGGACCGGCGCGCCAAGGCAGACCTCAAGGCGCAGCGGCGCACGGTGCTCAACCGCGACTCCACCGACCGGCTCGAGCTGATGATCGCGCTCATGGGCAGGTACGCCACGCACTACATTCTGGAGTTCGACGACGAGCATCTGCCGGAGCGCTTTGCCGACGTGCGCAAGGCGCTGCGGGCCTTCCTGCGGCGCGTGGAGCGCTATCGAGGCAAGGGCGGGCTTGATTACATCCCGGCCATTGAGGGTCTGCACGGGGCGCACAGGTATCACATCCACCTCGTCGCGGACTACCGGCAGCTCTCGCCGGCGGAGGTGCGGTTTTTGTGGCAGTACGGCGAGGTGACGGATTGGCCGGTATATAAGCGGCACGGCAAGGTGCTCGGCTTTCGTTACCTCGCACGCTACCTCACCAAGGAGCGCAGCGACGGGATCATCATTCCGGTGGGGCGGCATCCGTGGAGCTGCTCGCGCAGCCTTCGTGCAAAGCTGCCGCCGCCGGAGGTGTGGCTTGACGAGAGCGATGCGATTACGATACCGTTCGACGCGGTGCTCCCACGGGTGCGGACCGGCGGCAGTCAATTTGGCAGCTACCGGGTGGCGAGCTGGATCGAGGCGTAAGGAATC
>CAKUNY010000251.1 GCA_934668605.1 uncultured Oscillospiraceae bacterium
CAAATTCATCGAAATCGTCCTCGTCCTCGGTGTAGGGCTTGGCCAGTTTCTTCAGTTCATCCATGAATCCCATAACTCTGATATCCTCCAAATAAATCTGTCTGTCAGACTTTATTGTAATTTCTTGCGCCAAAGATGGCGGTGCCGACACGGACAAGCGTCGCTCCTTCGCGGATGGCGTCCGGGTAGTCGCCGCTCATGCCCATCGACAGGCAGTCCATGGACACATTATCGTATTTTTTTGCACTTATGTCAACAAAAAGATTCCGCATTTCTGCAAAATATCTGCAATTATCGCCCGGTTTTTCGCTCACGGGAGGAATTGCCATGAGTCCGTGGAGCCGGACGTGGGGATATTCTCCCATTTTTGCCGCAAGCTGGGCCGCTTCCTCGGGTGTAAAGCCGGATTTACTTTCCTCGGCGCCGATGTTGATCTCAAAGAGAATATCCTGTGTGACGCCGATTTTCGCCGCCTGCTTTTCGATGCACTCGAGAAGCTCCAGCCGGTCGACCGACTCGATGAGATCGACGACGCCGACAATGTACTTGACCTTGTTTGTCTGCAGGTGGCCGATGAAGTGAAGAGGTCTACCCTCATACGCGCCCTGCGGACGTTTTTCCTGAATTTCCTGCACGCGGTTTTCTCCGCAGCAGTCTACCCCGGCGGCGATCGCCTCGCGGACGGCGGCAGCGTCGTTCATTTTGGTGGCCGCGCAGAGGCGGATCTCCTTCGGGTCACGGCCTGCCTGCTTTGCGGCCTCGGCCATTTTTTCGCGGATGCTCGCGACATTTTCTGCAATGGAGCTCATTTGCCCACAACCTTTCCGTCATATAGATTCTTTGCGTGAATGATGACCTCGTCTCCCGGCCAGAGATTGGCGGTCGAGGTTTTATCCAGCTCTACGACGTAGCTTTCGCCGTTGTCGTGGAGAATGGTGATCGGTTTCCAGCGGGCGGTCGCGCCCTCGAGGATATAAACGCCGGTTTTTCCGCCGTCTTCGACGCGAACCGCGTCCTTGGGCACACGAAGCCCCTGATAGGAATTGAAAACGACATCGGCAGACTGCTGACGCAGCAGCGTCACGTTCTGCATGTACCGGTCGCACGAGAGGACGAGAAGCTTATAGCCCGCCTCGTTGCTGCCCACGCGCTCGACGGTCATGTCGATCTGCTCATACACATCTCTTGCAAACAGCAGCTGCACGCGCGCGCCTTCTTTTACGTCCCGAAGCTCGCTTGCCGGGAGCGTTGTGACGTAGTACCACGTTGTGCCGCGGATGAGCTTTCCGATGGCGTTTTCCGGGACGGTATCGGGCTCGATGGCATTATAGTCCTGCGCGGTCATGGTCTGGAGCTTTTCGGGGGTTAAAACCGCCTCATAGCCGTCTGCCACGCCGGAGTAGGTTCCCGCGTGGTCGGCGGATATGGGTCTTGTATCGGCAGTGGCCTGCTCCTGAAGGCGCGAGAGCTCTTCCTGTACGGTTTGCAGCTGCGTCTGGATCGCGTCTGAATCGCCCGCGCCCGCCGAGCGGCGAAGAACGAGGCCTTTGAGCTCGGGCGATACATCCTGCGCAGAGTTCATGTCCCGGCGCGCGGTGAATTTTGCAAGGGAGAGAAGACTGCTTTGAATTTCCGCGTCCAGCGCCGCCTGATCGGCAAGACTCGACGACGCGCTCCACGCGTATTGCAGCTGCGTGAGCTGCTCGGTAAGGGCTTGAATGCGGCTCTGGCGCTGCTGCGCGCCATCGGACAGATACCCGGTGGCGACAGCCTCGTTTACCGCGACGTGCGCGCCCTCGGCGCAGGTGATGACGGTGATGTCATAGGCGGAGGTGAGGATTTCCTCGTCGCGCACGACGAAGCCGGTTGTGTAGCAGCCCGCGCCCGCCTCGTATTCGATGGCCGTGGCCGTGGTCAAGGGCTCGGTGAGAGACGAGACGACGTTGTAGCCAAAATAGGCGATGATGGCGGCGAGGAAGATCCAGAGAATAACAGTTGTATAGTGCTTGCCTTGCTTCATGGGGGCTCCTTCCCATCAGAAGGGAATCATTCCGGCGGCAGCGCACAGTTCGGCAAACCTTGCGAACCGGGCGCTGCTGCTATTATAAATCCTCCTGACTCAGGCGCAGCGGAACCGACGGCGCAATGGTCGATACCGCGTGCTTGTAGATCATCTGCTGCCTGCCTTCCGAGACAAGTACGATGACGAACGCGTCAAAGCCCGTGATGATCCCGCGCATCTGAAAGCCGTTGACCAGAAAGACGGTCAGAGGCGT
>CAKUNY010000252.1 GCA_934668605.1 uncultured Oscillospiraceae bacterium
AGAAGGGTTGCAAGGAAAATGAATTTTGCAGAATTGCTGGTGCTGGCAATCGGCCTTTCGATGGACGCGTTCGCGATCTCCATCTGTAAGGGCCTGTCGGTCGAAAAGCTGGAGAAAAAGCACATGGTCATTACCGGCCTCTGGTTCGGCGGCTCGCAGATGGCCATGCCCATCATCGGCTACTTTGTGGGCGGAAGCTTCTATGAGGCCATCAAGAGCGTTGATCACTGGCTGTCGTTCGCGCTGCTGCTGCTCATCGGCGTCAACATGATCCGCGAGTCTATGGGCAAGATCGAAAAGCTGGATGCGTCATTTTCGCCGAAGGTCATGTTCCCGCTGGCCATTGCGGACTCGATTGACGCCTTAGCGGTCGGCGTGACGTTTGCCTTCCGGCAGGTACCGCTGATCCCGTCGGTTCCGGTGATCGGCCTGACGACGTTTTTGTTCTCTGCTGCGGGCGTGTGGATCGGCAACCGCTTCGGCGCGAAGTACAAGTCCAAGGCGGAGCTCACGGGCGGCATTGTACTCATTGGCATCGGCCTCGTGATCCTGCTGCAGGATCTCGGCATTCTGGCCGGATAACAAAATAGAAAAACGCCTCCCGGAGAATGTGTTCGTTCTCCGGGAGGCATTTTGTATTTTGGAAAATTATCTTGCGCCAAGCTTGGTGCAGGCCTCGATGATGCAGTCGACGCCGAGCAGCAGCAGGTAGAACCCGATGACGAGGTTCATGGAAAGAAGCGTCACCTGCGGGGTCAGGAGCATCAGAACGCCGAGGATAATACCGAGAATGTTGATGATCATGTCAAACACGTAGAACGTCGTGCCTGCGATCAGACGGACAAAGGAGAGATGCGTGAGCCGGGAAATGCAGTGCGCGATGAACCAGAGCGGGAAGAAAAGCCCGATTGCCCAGCGGCCTGCGCCCGGATGCACCATCAGAACCAGACCCGCCATCACGCCGAGAACGCCCGTTGCAAGAGAGATCGTCGGGGCAAAGCCGATGTGCCGCTCCATCTTGCAGTAGAACACGATATCGGCGATGCCGGTTACCAGCGCGGCGACGCCGTAGATCACGATCAGTGTCGTGAGATAGTCGACGGGTCTGAAAAAGCTGTAAATGCCAAGCACGGATAACAAAATGCCAATGATAAGCTCCAGCCAGCCATAAGAAGAACGCTGCCTCATTGTTTTTCCGCCTCCGTTTCCTTCTTCAAAACCTCCATGAATTCTTCGCCGGTGATGGTCTCCTTTTCATAAAGGTACTTTGCCAGCGCGTCAAGCGCCTTGCGGTTGTTCTTGAGAATCTGAATCGCCTTTTCGTGCTGCTGCCGAACCAGCTGGACGACCATCTTGTCGATCTCCTGCTGCGTCTGCGCCGAGCACGCAAGCGACGTATCGCCGCCAAGGTACTGGTTATTGACCGTCTCGAGGGCGACCATGTCAAATTCGTCGCTCATGCCGTAGCGGGTGATCATGGCGCGCGCCAGCTTCGTGGCCTGCTCAATGTCGTTGGAAGCGCCCGTCGTAATTTCGCCGAAGACGACCTCTTCGGCCGCCCGGCCGCCTGTAAATGTGCAGATCTTGTTGGCAAGCTCGTCTTTCGTCATGAGATACTTGTCCCCGGTTTCGACCTGCATCGTGTAGCCCAGCGCGCCGGAGGTTCTGGGGATGATCGTGATTTTCTGAACCGGCGCGGAGTGCGTCTGCATGGCGGCAACGAGCGCGTGACCGATCTCGTGGTACGCAACGGTCTTCTTTTCCTTGTCAGACAGAACCGCGTTCTTTTTCTGGTAGCCCGCGATGACGACCTCGATGGATTCTTCGAGATCTGCCTCTGTCACGACCGTCCGGTTATTGCGCACGGCGCGAAGGGCGGCTTCGTTGATCATGTTCGCGAGCTCTGCGCCCGAAGCGCCGGAGGCCATGCGCGCGATGGTGTGGAAGTCCACATCGTCGGCAGTTTTGATCTTCTTCGCGTGCACCTTCAAAATGGCCTCGCGGCCGGCAAGATCGGGAAGCTCGACGGGAACGCGGCGGTCGAATCTGCCCGGGCGGGTCAGCGCCGGGTCAAGGGACTCGGGGCGGTTCGTCGCGGCGAGAATGATCACGCCGTTGTTTCCCTCAAAGCCGTCCATTTCGGTCAGCAGCTGGTTTAAGGTCTGTTCGCGCTCGTCGTTGGACGATAATTGATTGTCGCGCTTTTTGCCGATGGCGTCAATTTCGTCGATGAAGACGATGCAGGGCGCTTTTTCCTTGGCCTGCTTAAA
>CAKUNY010000253.1 GCA_934668605.1 uncultured Oscillospiraceae bacterium
GTAAGCGCCGCTTCAAATTGTTCCAGTTCGCTTTGCTCCATGCCGTTCAGCTTGACGGCAAGATAGTTCAGTTCGTCCAGATTAACAAATTCACCGAGCGCGGAGGATAGTCCGCGCACGGTGTTTTCATAGGCGATGATGAACCATTCCTCATAAGGAACGCCGCAGGCATCGGGCTTGCCGATGCCAATAGCAGACAGAACGCGCTGCATTTCTTCTGCGCTTGTCGGAAAGGAAACCCATTGTCCGATCAGATCACCCTCGTTGTACTTACCGAGGTTTGTAATGAACGCAGAAATGGGGCAGCGCACATCAGCTTTGTTTTCAGACATTTGCGTTTCCTCAACGCTCCTGCGACGGCGGCTTGTGCTGCTTTTCGGGTGTCGCGTTTTTCTGCTTCGGTTCAACTTTCAGCGTGACCGGCTCGTCGCCGCGAAAGCCTAGCAAAATCTCTGCTTTATGGAACTTCTCCTTAAAGCGTTCGATCTGGTCGGGAGGGAGCGAACAAAAACTATCCTCCGTCAAACCACATATGAAAAAAGGACCAACCAGACCGCCGTAACCGCCGTCGACGCTGCGATTAAACTCCATGCCCATAAGAAGTCCCTCGTCGTTTGCGACAAAACCCACTGGTTCATCATACGGATAGGCAACTGTAATCAAGCCACCGACAATCTCCTGCATGGCATGAAGCTCATGCGGAATCGTCTTTTCATAGGGCGCATAGCCCGGCTCGACGACAAGCACGGTCATTTGCTCTACGGCACTTTGTTCATCAGCCATACGGTTGCTCCTTTGCCCATTCCAGAACGAACACGACGCTCAAAACGTCCTGTTCCGTGACCGGTTGCGAGACTGCCGATACGACCGCATCGTAGTCAATAGGCAGCTTGCCATTTTCCGCAATCTTCCACGGCTGCGTCAAGTGGAACGTTTCTGCATCGCCGCTTTTACTGCTCTGTGCGCTATTGATCTTGAAACCGAGTCGCTGGCTGTCTACCGGTTCATACGCCATATTCGTCGTGTATGGCACAAGCGTCCAGCCATTTTTGGCGAAGATGCCGACCGAGGACACGACAACCGCACCGGTGGAGCCGTTGATAATTTCTGCGCTGCTGGTGTAGACTTTGCCGTTTTCATCAACGACGAGCGGCAACGTGATGGGAACCGTCACGGAGAACACTTCGGTAATTTCCCAATGGGCATAGTACGTTGTTGCGGAAGTTTCCTTGAAAATGGTGTCTGTCGTGACCTCCGAACCGCCGTCCGCTTCGGTGAACCAGCCTAAAAATTCCGCATTTTTACGCTCCGGTTCGGTCGGAAAAACCAGCTTTTCATCGTAGGTCTGCTGCGTTGTTTCGCTTTCGCCGTTGCCCATGTCCCATGTAATGTCATAGGTGTTGGCGGTGTACTGCGCATAAAACGTTGTGCTGGTCGTGATCGTGACGGTGCTGTAAAGGCTGCCGCCGCTCTTGGCGGTGAACCAGCCCTTAAATGTGTAGCCGGTCTTAATGGGAACGTTGCCCGGCGCGGACGGCTTGCTGTTCGGCTGGACGGTTTCGCTATACGTTGCTTTTCCGTCAATCAAGCCGCCGTTTGTGCCTGCGTCCCAAGTGACGGTCAGGCTGACCGTTGCGCCGCAATCGTCACATTTACCGTCACCGTCCGCGTCGGTGTGGTCTGCGTATTCTTCACCAGAAGCCTTACAAACGGAGCAGGTTTTGGTTCTCTTGTGCTGGGTGTCGCTCACGCTCGACCACTTGCCATAGGTGTAAGTATGGTCAGCGTATTCATAGTCACTGGTGGAGCAAGTCGAGCAGGATTTGGTGCGCCGATGCTGCACATCGCTGTAATTGCTCCAACTGCCATACTTGAAGCTGTGGTTGGCGTAGGCATACCCGGAGTACCCGCAAAGACTGCACGTTGCGCTTCTGTGGTGTTGGGTATCCGAGTCATTTTCCCAACTTCCGTATTTCAGGGAATGGCTTTGCGTGGTGCTGGAGCCGACGTCGGAATTACAGACGCTGCAATGCTTTTCCACGGTGTGCTTCGTATCGTCGTACTCATAATACTGCGTGCTTGTGCTGTGGCGACCGTATTGATATTTTCCACCACCGCCGCAATCATCGCAAGTGCCATACCGGCGATGCTGCGACGTAGAATAATATTCCCAATCACCATAGGAATACGAGCCGTGGGACGTGCCCCAATCAACGACTTCGCCGCAGTCCCGGCAAATTTCTTCCCAATC
>CAKUNY010000254.1 GCA_934668605.1 uncultured Oscillospiraceae bacterium
GATTTCCATATTGCCGATCACGACTTCGGCGTCAGCCAGATCACCTGCATCGACTCCAAGCGCATGATGGAGCGCAAGGACGAGTTCCTGGCGCTGATGCAGAAGACGATGAAGGAGCGCGGCTATACGCTCATGATCCTGATGCTGACGGACGTACTCTTAGAGGGCACGCAGATTCTGTATCTTGGAGACGACGACATCTTCGCGCACGCGTTCAATACGCCCCTCAAAGATCATACCTGCTTCCTGCCCGGCGTGGTGTCCCGAAAGAAGCAGATCATTCCCATGCTCTCCGCCCTCTGGGGCTAAGCCCCTGCCGAAAAGGCTGGCGCATCGTTTGGACACCCACCGATAGACTGCGTAGGGGTCGATGCCCACATCGACCCGGCATATAAACCTAATTTTACAGAAATCTTCGGTGAATTCGATGGTACCCTTGGGGCGATGTAGGCATCGCCCCCTACGGCCTCAAAAGAACATGCGCCCGCCGTCTGGCGGGCGCTTCTGTTATATCGCGCGAACCTCGATATGATAGCTGTTGAGCCCGCAGGTGGCGTATTCGACCTCGATGGAGTAGGAAAGGTCGAAAATCCCGCCGTGCTCGTTCATGAGGACGCTCAGGCTCTTTGTCTGCACGCGCAGCATCAGCGCGCCAGGGCCTGCCTCATAGAGAGAGTCGTCGATCCTCCCGAGCTCAAAGACCATTTCCGAGTTCACCTTGCCGACTCTTCGCAGCGTGACCCTTTTCTCCTCTTCGATCGTAAACGTCGTCACAACGCCCTCGAGTCCCGTCATCTGCGTCTCCACGTAGGAAAAGCGGATATACCCCGGCTCATAGCAATACGAGCCCTCCGTCACCAGTTGGATGCTCTCAGACTCCTCACCCTCGAGCTGCTGCGTGCCGGTGATGGATATCAGTGCCGATTGTACCATGTCATTCCTCCAATGCAAGCGCAATGAGATCGTCGATCAGCTCCGGGTACGCAATGCCGCTGGCCGCAAACAGCCTCGGATACATCGAAATCGACGTAAAGCCAGGGATGGTGTTGATCTCGTTGAAAATAACCTCATGATCGTCCCGCCGGACGAAAAAGTCCACGCGCGCCAGTCCCCGGCACTCCATTGCCCGGTAGACCTTCACTGCCGTCTCGCGCACCAGCTCGGAAATGTCTTCGTCGATGCGCGCGGGCACATAGAAGCTTGCGCTGCTCGATAGATATTTTGCCTCATAGTCATAAAATTCCGCGCCCGCGTCAATTTCGCCGCAGACGGACGCGCAGGGGCTCTCATTGCCGAGCACGGCGACCTCGATCTCCTGCCCGTCGATATACTCCTCAACGAGCGCCTTTGCGCCATATCGGAGCGCATCCGCCACAGAAAGCTCCAGATCCTCCCGGCATTTTGCCTTGGAAATGCCGACCGACGAACCGGTTCCGGCGGGCTTGACAAACACGGGATACGAGAACGCCTCCTCGATTTCCATCACGCAGGCCTCCTGCTTCCGACTCCAGCGCTGCTTTGTGATGACGCGCCAGTCCGCCTGCCGGATGCCCGCCTGCCGGATCAGAAGCTTTGTCATGCTCTTATCCATACACGCGCTCGATGCGGCCACGCCGGAGCCCACAAAGGACAGCCCCGCGATTTGAAGAAGCCCCTGCAAGGAGCCGTCCTCGCCGTTTTCCCCGTGGATGAGCGGAAAGACGACGTCAATGCGCTCTCGCACCACGCAGTCGTTTTCAAAGCTCAGAAGCCCCTGCCCCCTAACGGGCGAGAGTGTGCCCTTGCGGTTCAGCTCGCAGGCTTCCCATGCGCCCGACGGCAGCATAGAATAGTCCCTGCCGCCAAATAAGATCCACTCTCCGTCCTTGGTGATCCCGACGGGAAAGATGTTGTATTTCTCCTGATTCATATTGCGCAGCACCGACTCCGCCGAGCGCAGCGACACCTCATGCTCCGGCGAAACGCCGCCAAACAGAACACAGACGCTAAGTTTTCTCAAGCTCAATCCCCTTTTCCGGCGGCAGCGCCGCCATATACTTCCCTATCATATGCGAAAAGCATCAAGAACACAAGGACTTTTTTGCACATTACCGTGATTTTAACAGTGGAAATCGACGCGCGATGTGTATATAATGAGAGTAGAACGCTACAGTTAGGAGGCGGGTATATGCAGCTTGAATTGTCGAAGAAGGAGTTTCGCCGGCTTCTGGATCTGGTCTACATCGGAAACTGGAT
>CAKUNY010000255.1 GCA_934668605.1 uncultured Oscillospiraceae bacterium
TTGACCGGATACAGCCCGGTGCCGACCTCCTTCGGAAGACGTGCGTCAATTTTTTTGCTCATATGGTTCCGTTCTCCTTTCTGTTTTGCGCATAATTTTGTGTATTGTGCTTATAGCAATGGTATCAAAAAGCGTCAATCATGTATAGACTGCACAAAGCAGAAAGATCATGTGCCTCTGGGCACAAAAATGACGCCTTGTTTTCCGTTTCTCAATGCCGCGCCATCTCCTCAAAGAAAAACAGGTCGCAGAAATGCGACCTGTTTTCCGTCCAAATCCTACAGAATGTAGGATTTTTCGAATCATGTTATTTTTGATATGGCTTTTTTCTTGGATTTCTTCTATAATAAAGAAGAAAAACCGGTGTACAAATTGAAGACTGACACGTGAAAGGGGTGCTGCAAAATGCGGCTGAATCTGGATATTCTGGCAGCGTGGCTGCCGGAGCAGTGGCGTGCAAAGCGGCTTGGTGCCGGTTCACGCGAGCTGACGCTGACAAGACCGCGGCTGTATGAGCCGGGCATTGCAATTCAGGCAGATACTTTGTATCTGACCCGCGCGGAGATGCTTCCGGCTGCGCCGCCGGAAGTTTCGTGCAGCTTCGTGTGCATTGGCAGAAAAATTCCGAAGCCATATCTGACAGTAGGACTTCCCATCCTACAACTGCCGGACACAGTAAGCCTTGCCGAGGTCTATAACCAGGTGCAGGAGATCTACGACAAATTTGACGCCTGGGACAACCAACTTCGCGATGAGCTGGAGCAGGATGTGAATTTTGATATCCGGCAGCTTCTGCTGCTTGCCTCTGGCTTTCTTCGCCGGGGTGTAAACGTGGTCGACAGCAATTTACAGCGGCTTTTTTATGCGGATTTCGATCCGCAGACCGGCGCTTTCATTACGGAGAAAAGCGGCCCCATGCCCATAGAGCACAACGAGAAGATCAAGGAGGTCTGTACGCTCGAGCGCGTTATCCGCGAGCCCTATCAGACGGCGCTGGACTTTAACGGGCGAGCATACTGCAAAAATCTCTACGTCTCCGACCAGTTCTGCGGCTGTATTTCTGTCAACGAGTTTGGTCGCCGCTTTCAGGCGTGGGAGTTCCCGGTCATGGCGCACTTCTTTGCCTGTTTCCAGCGCGCATATTTCCTCTACCTGCGCGCCTTCGGCAGACAGGAAAACGCCGCGCTTGCCGCGCTGCGCAAGGTTCTTGGCGGAAGAGCGCTGACAGACGCAGAGCAGCAGGAGCTGCCCCTCGGGGAATCGGAGGCGTGGCTGCTGTTTGAGCTGCGCGAGCACAAAAATGAACGGGCGTTTCCTCTGGATTATATGTACGCGACCTTAAGCGCAGCATTTCCGCAGAAAGTCTATGCTGTGATATTCCATGAGAAAATTGTAGGGCTGCTACGCACCAGCCGTTCCGAACCGTTTGCGCATCAGGCAATCGACGAGTTTTCCGAAGCAGTTTTCCGCATGGGCTACTGCGTCGGTCTGAGCAACCCGTTTACGGTTTTGCATCAGGCGCCGGATTATCTGCCGCAGGCATCCTATGCGCTGGCGCAGACGCTTGACGCAGGACAGAAGCTGTCGTTTTTCCGCGACCATGTACTTTCGTGCATGCTGGATACCTGTCTGAACGAGCTTCCCGTAGAGAGTCTTCTCACGCAGGGGCTTCGCGCGCTGATCGACCACGACCGGCAGAAGAACAGTGATTATCTGCACACACTGGATCTGTACCTGCAAAACGAAACGAGCGTCTCCAGAACCGCCGAGGCGCTCTTTATCCACCGCAGCAGTCTTCTCAAGCGGCTCGACAAGATCTACAGATTGCTCGGCAGTACGCTGGATAACCCAGAGGAACGGTTGTATCTGCGGCTGTGTCTGGAGCTTTTGCGAAGAGCCGGCAAAGAAGCCCTATAACGAAGCTGTCTTTCCACTTTCTATCAAAATTGGTTGCCCATTCTTTGTTTACAGCGGCGCAGTTTCTGCGCCGCTGGTTTTCTGTCCTGACCCAAACCGTGACCCAAACGCGGAAAATCAGGTAGAATTATTCGCATGAGAAAGAATGATGTTGTGAAAAATTCCGAGCAGAAAGGTGCGGAAATACCCCGAAATGCCCGCCGAAAATATCCGACCAACCTTCTTAGGCGGAAGCGTGCGCACGGGATCGTGTACCATGCAGCCGGGTATAAACATAGCTCCGGGCGCAAGGGTGTTGACTA
>CAKUNY010000256.1 GCA_934668605.1 uncultured Oscillospiraceae bacterium
ATAATGCCCCAGATAATGCCCTGCGCAGCGGCAGCGGGCATGCGGGAGAAGAGGTTCGGTATGCTCAGCGAGGACAGGTAGGTCAGAAGCTCCATGGGGGCTTATCTCCTTTCAGTTTGGTTCCGGATCAACCGATCGCAACGTAATCGGACGGAACGGTGATGCCAAGCGCTTCGCAGCGGGCAGCGTCATACTTCTTGACAGGGTTCTGGTAGTATTCGATCGGCATTTCAGAGACATTGCTTTCGCCGGTCAGGATCTTCGCGGCCATTGCGCCGGTGGTGCGGCCGAGCTCATAGTAGTCGATGGAGAGCGTTGCGATGCCGCAGCCCTTGCAGATGCCTTCCTCGCCCGCGATGATGGGAACGCCGGCAGGCTCCGCGACATTGTTGATGGCCTCGGTGCAGGAGGCGGCGGTGTTATCGGTCGGGATGTAGAGCGCGTCATTTTCGGAGCAAGCGGTCTGGGTAACGGTGGCAACATCGTTGGAGTCTGCGAAGGTATAAACCGTGACGTTCACGCCCTTGGCTTCCAGAGCGGCCTTGACAACGTCCGCCTGATAGACGGAGTTGGCCTCTGCCGAGCAGTAGAGGATACCGACGTTCTTTGCCTCCGGCAGGAGCTCGAGGAGCATATCGGCCTGCTGATCGAGCGGCGCAAGGTCGGACGTGCCGGAGATGTTGCCGCCGACGGTGCCGTTAAAGTCGGCAATGTCGAGCGCGACGCCGTACTCGGTGACAGCCGTGCCGAGGATCGGAATGGTCTGGGTCGCGGTGGACGCAGCCTGAAGGGCGGGGGTCGCATTCGCGAGGATCAGATCAACGTTGCTCGCGACGAAGCCGGTGACGATCGTGCCGCAGGTCGGGATATCATTGGAGGCGTTCTTGAGATCGAACGTGACCTGGCCGGGCAGCGCCTCTTCCAGCGCGTCCATGAAGCCGTTCGTGGCAGCGTCGAGCGCGTCGTGCTGGACGAGCTGGCAGATGCCGACGACATACTGCTTTGCATCGGAGGAAGCTTCCTCAGCGGGAGCCTCGGCGGTTTCTTCCGCGGCAGGCGTCTCAGCGGCGGTTTCGTTCGAAGCGGCGGGCGCTTCGGTGGTAGTGGTTGTGGACGATGCGCAGGCAGCCAGGCTCAGGCAGAGCACGGCGCACAGCAGCAGGGCAAGCAGCTTTTTCATAATTCATTTCTCCTTTGCATTTGGTAAGGAAGCTCAGGATTTGGGTTTCCTCAAAAATAAAAGCGGCCCCGTCCGAACGAGGCCGCTTCGTTTACAGGTACGCTACCCAAAAACGCTCACGCTTCGAAGGACGGACAAACAGGCACAGCAAAATAGCGACCCGCATAAAATCGCGCCGCGTAAATAAAATAGGAACCGTTAAACTGCGTCATGGCCGTGCTCCTTTCCGTCTTGGGGACGTTTTTGATTACTTTTGCAGTATACCGCTTTAAATGCGCAAAGTCAAGGGGCGTTCCGTGTAAGGTTTTTCAAAATTCCGCTTGCATTTTTGGCTATATTGACGAAACGCGGCAGCCGGTTCCAAAAACCGGCTGCCGCGACAGTCTATTCAAAACAGCAGCGTCGGCACATTCTGCACGACGCAGTAAAAGGGCTGATCAAAATGGGCGAGAAAGGCCAGATAGAAGATCATCTCGTTCGGCGCGCGCAGGTCGCGGATGGGCTTTCCGAGATACCGCTCGACCTCCCCGGCGTCTACCATCGTGTCCCAGCAGAGATTGCAGAGCCGGACGATCTGACGGCTGACGGCGGTCGTCGTCTTTCCGAGCTGTCTTGCCGTCGGCGTGTAAATATCCCGCGTCACGCGGATGTCGTCCATCGCGATCCTGCGCACGAAAAGCAGCTCCATCGCCAGATCGATCGCAAGGCTGAACGGAAGCGTATTGTATCGGACAGGGCCGACCAGCGCATAGATCGTCCGCTCTGTTTTCGTCATACAATGGTACCACCTTTCCGCAAGCCGCTTCAAACAAGACGTTACCATAATATGATATTCCAGCCTGAACTTGACACATTCGGACACAATTCGACAAAACATCCAATTTATTGGTCTGTTTCCCGGCGCGCTGCGCGCAGAAAAAATCCCGGAGAAAGGACGTTCCTTCTCCGGGATTCCGGTCAGTCGACGATTTCTACCGATACCTTCTGGCCATTGCGCTGGGCAACGGACTTGACAATGGTTCGGATTTCCTTGG
>CAKUNY010000257.1 GCA_934668605.1 uncultured Oscillospiraceae bacterium
CGCTTTTCGTTGCGGATGATGATATCCGGCGCGGAAAGCTGAATGAGGCGCTTGAGGCGGTTGTTGCGGTTGATGACGCGGCGATAGAGATCGTTGAGGTCGGAGGTTGCGAACCGGCCGCCGTCGAGCTGTACCATCGGGCGAAGCTCGGGCGGAATAACGGGCAGCACGTCCATGATCATCCACGTGGGATCGTTATTGGACTTGCGGAACGACTCGACCACCTCGAGGCGCTTGATGATGCGGAGCTTCTTCTGTCCCGAAGCGTCCTTCAATTCCGCGCGCAGCTGGCTCGAAAGCGATTCAAGATCGATCTCCTGCAAAAGCTCCTTGATGGCCTCTGCGCCCATACCGGCCTTGAAGTCGTCCTCATACTTTTCGCGCATGTCGCGGTAGTCTTTTTCCGAGAGGATCTGATACTTCGACAGCGGGCAGTCGCCGGGATCGGTGACGATGTAGCTGGCAAAGTAGAGAACCTTCTCCAGAATGCGGGGGCTGATGTCAAGAAGCAGACCCATTCTCGAGGGAATGCCCTTGAAATACCAGATGTGGCTGCAGGGAGCGGCGAGCTCGATGTGACCCATGCGCTCGCGGCGAACCTTTGCGCGCGTCACTTCAACGCCGCAGCGGTCGCAGATCTTGCCCTTGTAGCGAATCTTCTTATACTTGCCGCAGTGGCACTCCCAGTCCTTCGTCGGTCCAAAGATTCTTTCGCAGAACAGACCGTCGCGTTCGGGCTTGAGTGTGCGGTAGTTGATGGTTTCCGGCTTTTTTACCTCGCCGTAAGACCACTCACGGATCTTATCCGGGGAAGCAATACCGATTTTGATTGCGTCAAATGTTGCATAGCTCATTGTATTGCCGCCTCCTTACTCTTCATCCTGCGTGTCCGTGTCGCCGCCGAGATCGTTCAGCAGACCGAACACATCATCCTCGTCCTGAATCTCATAGCCGTTGTCCGCGGCCTCATCGCTGGACACGTCGTTGCCGACGGTGTTCTCGTCGTAGAGACTGAGGTCTTCGTCGCTCAGATTCACGCGGCCAAAGCCGGTATCGTCGTCATCGTCGTCCTTGAGTTCGATTTCATCGCCGTTTTCGTCCAGAACCTTGATATCCAGGCACAGCGACTGGAGCTCCTTGACCAGAACCTTGAACGATTCCGGAACGCCGGGCTTGGGCACGTTGTGCCCCTTGACGATCGCTTCGTAGGTCTTCACACGGCCGGTCACGTCGTCGGACTTGACGGTCAGGATCTCCTGAAGCGTATATGCCGCGCCGTAGGCCTCCAGCGCCCAGACTTCCATTTCGCCGAAGCGCTGGCCGCCGAACTGCGCCTTGCCGCCGAGCGGCTGCTGGGTGACGAGGGAGTACGGGCCGGTCGAACGGGCGTGAATCTTATCGTCAACCAGATGGTGGAGCTTGAGGTAGTACGGATAGCCGACAGTGACGCGCTGGTCAAAGGCCTCGCCGGTACGGCCATCGTACAGAACGGTCTTGCCGTCCTCCGCAACGCCCGCCTGCTTTAAAAGCTCGCGGATCTCGCGTTCGTTCGCGCCGTCGAAGATCGGCGTTGCGACCTTCCAGCCGAGCGTATGCGCAGCGTAGCCGAGGTGAACCTCCAGAACCTGACCGATGTTCATACGAGACGGCACGCCCAGCGGGTTCAGAACGATATCCAGCGGCGTACCATCCGGCAGGAACGGCATGTCTTCCTGCGGAAGGATCCGGGAGACAACGCCCTTGTTGCCGTGACGGCCGGCCATCTTATCGCCGACGGAGATCTTACGCTTCTGCGCGATGTAGACGCGGACGACCTTGTTGACGCCCGGGGCGAGCTCGTCGCCGTTTTCTCTCGTGAAGACCTTGACGTCGACAATGATGCCTGCCTCGCCGTGCGGAACCTTCAAAGAAGAGTCGCGGACTTCTCTTGCCTTCTCGCCGAAGATGGCGCGCAGCAGCCGCTCTTCCGCGGTGAGCTCGGTTTCGCCCTTCGGGGTGACCTTACCGACCAGATAGTCGCCCGAGGTGACCTCCGCGCCGATGCGGATGATGCCGTTTTCGTCGAGATCCTTGAGGGTGTCTTCGCCGACGTTCGGGATATCTCTTGTAATTTCCTCCGGCCCGAGCTTGGTGTCCCGGGACTCGGTTTCGTATTCTTCAATGTGGATGGAGGTGAACACGTCCTCGCGCACGAGGCGTTCGTTCAGCAA
>CAKUNY010000258.1 GCA_934668605.1 uncultured Oscillospiraceae bacterium
CTTTTTTAATATTTGCAAAACAGCCCAGACCGTTCAAGCTGAAGATCTGGGCTGTTGCTTATCTTAATGAGATTAGGCACGGCCGGTGGTTATGATTGCACGGCAGGGAAAATTGGATGCACATTCCGGCCTTAACGGAAAATTAACGCGAGGATATGCTAAAATTTACATAACAGGAAGGATTTTTTTCAGAACTTGCCCGGGAAACATTGCAAAAGCTGAAAATATCTGTTATATTATTTTCGGCATGAGTTCATATGATGGGGGATATACTATGAATACGCAGCATCTGCAATATCTGATTGAAATAGAACGAACCCGCTCCGTTTCCCAGGCGGCGGAAAATCTGTTCATCGGCCAGCCGAACCTCAGCCGCATTCTGCATGAGATGGAGGCGAACCTCGGCTTCAAGATTTTTGAGCGAACCAGCAAGGGCGTTCGCTCGACCGAGCGCGGCGCGATTTTTTTGCAGCACGCCAAGAGCATCATCCGCGAGCTCGAGCGCATCGACGCGCTGGGGCCGCGCCACCCGGTGGAAAACCGGCTTCGCATCTGCATCCCGCGCGCGGCATTCATTCTCGATCTGACGGCGGACTATTTAAATACGCTCCCGACCGATCAGAATCTGGACTCCGTGGTGCGTGAGTGTCATGCGCGGCAGGCGATCGAAATGCTGGAAAACGGCGAGGTCGAGGTCGGCATCATCCGCTTCCGCAGTGAATACCGCGACTATTTTGAAGAGCAGAGCGTCTCGCGCGGCTTTGGCTTCCAGATCCTCAGCCGGTACCGGTATCAGCTTCTGCTTCCCAAGACGCACGCGCTGGCAGAAAAGCAGCTCATCACGGGGCAGGACTTGGCGGGGCTTCCCGAGATCGTCCACGGAGACACCTTCCGCAAGGGACCCAAGGTCGACGAAGGCCTGCGCCGGAAGATTTACACGGTCGACCGGCTGGCGCAGCTGCGGCTTCTCGAGACGATTCCGGGCGCTTATATGTGGTGCGCGCCGATTCCCGACCGGTGCTTGACCCGCTGGAGCCTCGTGCAGAAGCCGAGCAACATCAACCAGACCGTCTACCATGACGCGCTGGTCTACCAGCTGCAATACGACATGACGCAGATCGAGCGCGGCTTTGTCGAGTTTGTGCAGCAGCGGTATCAGAAATGACAACATCCAGTGACAGTTTCGCTGGAAACTTATGTTTGACACAAAATATGGTTATATCAAAACTGACATAGAAGAGGGAAAATATACATTTCTCTTCTATGTCAGTTTTCGTTATAATTCAGTATGAAAGAACCGATAAAAATATATCGGTAAAAAGAGAACGATTGAAAAGGATGGGTTCAATTATGAGTAAGATTACTGTGATTGGTGCGGGCAGCGTCGGCGCGACCATTGCGAACGATCTGATGATCCAGGGCACGGCTTCGGAGATCGTGCTGGTCGACATCAACAAGCAGAAGGCGTTCGGCGAGGCGCTGGACATCTATCAGGGCGCGCCGTTCTGTTCTCCGGCCATCGTCCGCTCGGGCGACTATCAGGCGGCGGCAAACTCCGACATCGTGATCATCACCTCCGGCCTTCCGAGAAAGCCCGGCCAGACCCGGCTGGAGCTTGCGCAGGTGAACGTCAACATCCTCAAGGATATTACCCCGCAGATCGTGCGCGTCGCGCCGAAGGCCATCTATATCATCGTTTCGAACCCCGTGGACGTGCTGACCTACGTGTTCCACAAAATTTCCGGCCTTCCGGAGCATCAGATCATCGGCTCCGGCACGATTCTGGACACCAGCCGCCTGCAATCCGCGCTTGCCAAGCGCTTTTTCATCAGCCCCAAAAATGTGCACGCGCACGTCTACGGCGAGCACGGCGACTCCTCGTTCGTGCCCTGGTCGCTGGTTCATATTGCGAACAACCATGTGAACGTCTATAAGGATTCCTCTCCCGATTGTGACCGCATCACCTGGAAGGGCGAAGAGGAGTATGAGGCCATCGAGCAGTTCGTCAAGACTTCGGGCGGTCAGGTCATCAAGGCCAAGGGCGCGACGTTCTACGCGGTCGCAATGTCGGTCTGTCACCTGTGTAAGTGCGTCATGAGCACGGCGGGCACGGCGCTGACCGTCTCGACGATGATGCACGGCGAGTACGGCGTGGAGGATGTGTGCCTTTCGACGCTGGCGCTCGTCGATACCACAGGCGTGCGCGG
>CAKUNY010000259.1 GCA_934668605.1 uncultured Oscillospiraceae bacterium
GGCGTGTGCGAGCGCTGCGGCGCGCCGGTCATCCGCAAGGAAAAGAGCCAGTGGATGCTGCGCATCACGAAATACGCAGACCGGCTCATTGACGATCTGGACGGCCTGGATTACATTGAGCGCGTCAAGACCCAGCAGAAAAACTGGATCGGCCGGTCGACCGGTACCGAGGTCACCTTCAAGACCAACACCGAGGACGATATTACGGTCTACACGACCCGTGTCGATACGCTCTTCGGCGTGACGTATACCGTCATTTCTCCCGAGCACCCGCTTCTTAAAAAGTGGAAGCCGCTGATCAAAAACTGGGCGGACGTCGAGGCCTATCAGGCTGCGGCGGCCAGAAAGTCCGACTTTGAGCGCGGCGAACTGAACCACGACAAGACCGGCGTCCGCCTTGACGGCATTGAAGTGATCAACCCTGCGACGGGCAAGGTCGTTCCGATGTTCGTTTCGGACTATGTCCTCATGGGCTACGGCACCGGCATCGTCATGGGCGTTCCGGGACACGACCAGCGCGACTGGGACTTCGCGACGAAGTTTAATCTTCCAATCATCGAGGTCGTCAAGGGCGGCGACATTACGAAGGAAGCCTTTACCCTCAAGGACGATACCGGCATCATGGTCAATTCCGGCTTCTTAAACGGCATGACGGTCAAAGAAGCGATCCCGGCGATGAAAAAATACGCCGTCGACCAGGGCTGGGGACATGAGAAGGTCAACTACAAGCTGCGCGACTGGGTCTTCTCCCGCCAGCGCTACTGGGGAGAGCCCATTCCGATGATCTCCTGCCCCAAGTGCGGCTGGGTGCCAGTGCCAGAGGAGCAGCTGCCGCTGATTCTGCCGCAGGTCGAGAGCTATGAGCCGACCGACGACGGCGAGAGCCCCATTTCCAAAATGACCGACTGGGTCAACACCACCTGCCCGTGCTGCGGCGGTGCTGCAAAGCGCGAGACGGATACCATGCCGCAGTGGGCGGGCTCGAGCTGGTATTTCCTGCGCTATATGGATCCGAAAAACGATCAGGCGCCGGTTTCTCACGAGGCGGAGAACTACTGGGGGCCTGTCGACTGGTACAACGGCGGCATGGAGCACACGACGCTGCATCTGCTCTATTCCCGGTTCTGGCACAAGTTCCTGTATGATATCGGCGTTGTCCACACTAAGGAGCCCTACGCCAAGCGCACGAGTCACGGCATGATCCTCGGCCAGAACCCGCACTATGTGGGCAATGCGAAGACCGAGGAGGAAAAACAGGCGCTCATCGAAAAGTACGGCAATCAGGCGCTGCGCCCGGCGGTCAAGATGTCGAAATCGCTCGGCAACGTCGTGAACCCCGACGATGTCGTGAAGGCCTACGGCGCGGACACGATGCGGCTTTACATCATGTTCATCGGCGATTTTGAAAAGGTCGCGACGTGGTCTGACGACGCGGTCAAGGGCTCGAAGCGCTTTTTGGATCGCTGCTGGAACCTGATGGACATGGCGGCGGATTCCAGGGAGCTCAGCGAAAAGAACGAGGCCATCATCCACAAGACCATCCGCAAGGTCACGCAGGACATTGACGAGCTCAAGATGAATACCGCCATTGCCGCTCTTATGACAATGGTCAACGAGTTCTATGCAAACGGCCTGACGAAGGGCGACCTTGAAATGCTCATGCTGATGCTCAGCCCGTTTGCCCCGCACATGGTCGAGGAAATGTGGGAGCTGACCGGCTGCGCTTCCGAGACCGGCAAGATGGCGATGCAGATGCCGTGGCCGGAGTTCGACGAGAGCAAGACCACCTCGTCCCATGTCGAGATGGCCGTGCAGGTGCTCGGCAAGCTCAGAGGCACCATCAACGTCCCTGTGGACTCGGAGCAGGACTTCATCGTTTCGGAGGCTCTCAAGCAGGAGAAGGTCGCAAAGTTTGTCGAGGGGAAGAGCATCGTCAAGGTCATTCTGGTCAAGAACAAGCTCGTGAACCTGATCGTCAAGTAAAAAACGGTTCGGCGCTGGATTTTGCAACAGCGGCTGTGGAAAAAATCAAATTCCCGGAAAAATTTCTTGACAATTTGACACGCCGTGACTATAATAATCTAGCCAATGAATTTGGCCCTGAAAGCAACCAGGATTGAGCCGGTTGCGCCGGAGGGAGGGAAAACGATGTCTGAAGTTCGCGTCAAGGAAGGCGAGTCCTTGGAGAATGCTCTGAAGCGGTTCAA
>CAKUNY010000260.1 GCA_934668605.1 uncultured Oscillospiraceae bacterium
CTCAACGACCGTATCATTATCCTGTCCGAAGAGGTCAACAGCACGACCGCGTCTTTGATCGTCGCGCAGATGCTCTATCTCGAGGCGCAGGACCCCGATAAGGACATCCAGTTCTATATCAATAGCCCCGGCGGCAGCGTCACCGACGGCATGGCGATTTACGACACCATGCAGTACATCAAGTGCGACGTTTCCACCATCTGCGTCGGCATGGCCGCGTCCATGGGCGCGTTCCTGCTGTCCTCCGGCACGAAGGGCAAGCGCATCGCGCTTCCCAACGCCGAAATCATGATTCACCAGCCGCTCGGCGGCACGCAGGGTCAGACGACTGACATGCAGATTCATGTGGCGCGGATGCTGAAGATCAAGCAGCGCCTCAACGAAATTCTCGCGGCCAACACAGGAAAGCCGTATGAGACCATCTGCGCCGATACCGAGCGCGACAACTTCCTGACCGCCGAGGAAGCGCAGGCCTACGGCCTCATTGACAAGGTCATCTACAAGCGGTAAAAGAGATAACAGGTTCTGGCAAGGGAGGAAATGCCTTCCTTGCCAGAAGGTTTCGCGCCATTCTCGCGAAAATGAATGTGAGTTAAAGGAGAAGGCCCATGGCAAGAGATTCCATCCGCTGCTCGTTCTGCGGCAAGCGGCAGGAACAGGTCAACCGGATTATTGCCGGCCCGAATGTTTACATCTGCAACGAGTGCATCGATTTGTGCTCGAGCATCCTGCGCGACGAAATGAAAAACGGGGAAACACAGGATCTGGAGCTTCCCGATACCCTCCCGACCCCGCAGGAGATCAAAACGTACATGGACCGCTATATCATCGGGCAGGACGAGGCGAAGGTCGCGCTGTCCGTGGCGGTTTACAATCATTATAAGCGCATCTACTTTTCGCAGGAGACGGACGTGGAGCTCCAGAAGAGCAACATTCTGATGATCGGCCCCACGGGCTCCGGCAAAACGCTCTTTGCGCAGACGCTCGCCAAAATTTTGAATGTGCCGTTTGCCATCGCCGACGCGACGACGCTGACCGAGGCCGGCTATGTGGGCGAGGATGTGGAAAATATTCTGCTGCGGCTTTTGCAGGCGGCAGACTTTGATGTGGAGCTTGCCGAGCGCGGTATCATCTACATCGACGAAATGGATAAAATCGCGAGAAAGTCGGAAAATACGTCCATCACGCGCGACGTATCCGGCGAGGGCGTGCAGCAGGCGTTACTCAAAATCCTTGAGGGTACGATCGCAAACGTTCCCCCGCAGGGCGGGCGCAAGCATCCGCAGCAGGAGTTCATCCAGATCGACACGACGAACATCCTGTTCATCTGCGGCGGCGCGTTCGACGGGCTCGATAAGATCATCGAGCACCGCACGGACAAGTCCTCGCTCGGCTTCGGAAGTGAAATCCAGAGCAAGAATAAGCGCGACGTCGGCAAGCTCTTTGAGCTTGTGCAGCCGCACGATCTTTTGAAGTTTGGCATCATCCCCGAGCTCGTCGGAAGACTTCCGGTCATCACGTCTTTGCAGAGTCTTAAAAAGGAAGACCTTGTGAAGATTCTGACCGAGCCGAAGAACGCGCTTTGCAAGCAGTACCACAAGCTTCTGGAGTACGACGGCGTGACGCTCAGCTTCGAGCAGGGCGCGCTGGAGGCCATCGCGGAAAAGGCGATTGAACGCCAGATCGGCGCGCGCGGCCTTCGTGCGATCATGGAGTCTGTCATGACGGACATCATGTACAAAATTCCGTCCGACCCCGCGATTCAGAGCGTACTCATCACCGAGGACTGCGTCCGAAACGGCACCGAGCCGCAGGTGACGCGCGACGAAGCGCATCCGCGCCAGCCGATCAAAAACGCGGGAATTACACTTTAACGCGCGGAACGCTTCTTACGGAAGTTTTCCCAAACATATCAGGCCGCCTTTGGGCGGACGTGAGCGAGACGTGCAGCTCGCCGGAAGGGGGATGCGGTTCGCTTCCCCCTTTTGTGTCATGGCGAGCCTGAGGCAGCATTGCGCAGTCGAATCGAGCGGCGCTGCCTTGAAACGCCGTGGCCAAATCCCTCCATGGAAAGGAGCGTAACAAATGAGTGAGTATAGACCTTTGATCTGCCTGCCGGTGCTGCCGCTGCGGGGGATTGTGGTATTCCCCGGGATCGTGACGCATTTTGACGTCGGGCGGCTGAAATC
>CAKUNY010000261.1 GCA_934668605.1 uncultured Oscillospiraceae bacterium
ACGCGGCGGGCGAGTGCTTCGACAAGGTGGCGCGCGTGCTCGGCATGCCGTATCCCGGCGGGGCGGCGTTAGACCGGTGCGCGAAGACGGGCGACGAGGAAAAATATCCGCTGCCGCACACGAAGCTCTCGGGGAATCCGCTTGACATGTCGTTCTCCGGGCTCAAGACGGCGGCGCTCAACCTCATTCACATGCACGAGCAAAAGGGCGAGTCTGTCGACGTGCCGTCGCTCTGCGCGTCGTTTTCCAAGGCGGTCAGCGAAATGCTCGTGCCGCGGACGATGCAGGCTGTGAAGGAAAGCGGGTACCGCAAGCTCGCGATTGCGGGCGGCGTCGCGGCCAATTCCCGCATCCGCGCGGACTTTAAAACGGCGTGCGAAAAGCTCGGCGCGACGCTCTACACGCCGCCTCTTTCCCTCTGCGGCGACAACGGCGCGATGATCGGCAGTCAGGGCTACTACGAATTTCTCGCCGGAACGCGGGCTGGGCAGGATCTCAACGCCTTTGCCACACGCTCCATCGAACAGAACTACGAATAACAAACCGCACGATTGGGCGCATGGCTTCGGCTGTGCGCCTATTTTTGACGGCTGGGCTTCAAAAAGTTACATTATGTAAATAATTATGTTTTTATGTCAATTAGTTTTGCACCTTCATGTGGCGAAGTTCTTCAATTTCCACCCATCCTAGAAACTGACAATAATTGAATTTTCACTTATAAACAGGATGGTTTTTGAATGTGCAAAACTCTGTGGACAGTGTGAATAACTTGTGCGAAGCGGCTTGCGTATTATGATTATGGTAAACTAAACAAAAAATGGCGTTGGAATAAACCGGGCGGCCTGTACATACGCTCTAGCAAAAGCAGCAAAAGGAGGAGAGCGTATGGGAAAGAAAAAGGCAGTTCGAAGCGTACCGGTTCAGATCGCGATCGGGAGCGCGGCGGATCTGTGCTGCATGCTGGCGCTGACGGCGATCATGACAGCGCTCGTGCTTGGCGGCGCGATCGGGCAGGGGAGCATCCGGACGGCGGCACTTTGCGCGAACACGCTGGCGGTATTCATTGGGAGTCTCTTTGCGGCGAAGGGCTTTTCGCAGCGGCGGCTTCCAACGACAATGGCCTGCACGGGCGGGTATCTACTCTTGCTGCTGCTCGGGAACCTTCTGTTCGTGGGTGCGGCTCCATCGGGCGCGCTCGCGGTCTGTCTGCCGTCTATCGGCGCGGCGATCCTTGCGGCGCTGCTTGTCAGCCGGAAGCCGAAGACGCGGCGCAGGCGATGATGCAGGAAGTCCTGCAAAATGCAAAATAGTAAATTGTATTTACACTACGCATCACGCGTGAAAGAAAACTTTCAAAAACCATATTTGGAATCTCGCCCGCAAACACGCCACCAGATGTGGTGGAGTTTCTGAAAAAGTTCGGTTTTTGGACTGCTCCAAGTTACAGATTTGACATAATACCATTGACATAACGCTTTGTCATAATTTACAAAGATTTCGAAAAGTTCCGATTTTTCTTGAAATCTCAAGCGATTTGCGCTATAGTAAGGACACTTCCCGGATTTCCCATCGGTAGAAATAACGCGGATTTCATAATTCGCGCCGTTTGCGCCGGGATCATGCTGCGGCAGTGCCCGCTCCGCGCGGTTCGCCTGGAAACTCTGCATACGCCTGCGCACGTTGATGCATACCACATCTTGTGCCGCAAGGAAGCGTCGTGCCGGATTTTCCACAACGCACCGCCCAATGCAGGAACGCCGCAAGTTTGGAAGGTCAGAGCCATGGACAACATCATTGCCAGATACGAAGATTATTTGATCCACACCAAACACGCCTCTGCCAACACCGTCTCGTCTTACATGCGGGACATCCGGCAGTATGCGTCATATCTGTCCGGCATTGACGTTGACGTTCTGGACGCCGATCAGAGCGTCGTGAGCGCGTACATGCAGTGGCTGCAATCGATCGGAAAATCTCCGGCGACGGTGTCCAGATGCCTGGCCTCGCTCAAGAGCCTGTACCTGTTTGCCTTATCGGAGGACGAGATCGAGAAGAACCCGGTACATAACATCAAGGTCGAAAAGGCCGAAAAGAAGCTGCCGCAGATCCTGACCGGAAAAGAGGTCGAGCTTCTGCTTGAGCAGCCGCGCACGAGCGATATGAAGGG
>CAKUNY010000262.1 GCA_934668605.1 uncultured Oscillospiraceae bacterium
GGCGGCAAGGCGGCGGGCTCGGTGTCCAAAAAGACGAGCTACGTCGTGGCCGGGGAGAACGCGGGCAGCAAGCTCAAAAAGGCAAACGAGCTCGGCATTCCGGTTCTTTCCGAGCAGGAATTTCTGGACATGCTGGGATGAAGATCACACTCATCTGCAATTGCGGCCTCGCGCTGGAATCCGGCGGTCAGACGCTGCTCATTGACGCTTTGACGCAGGAGCTCGCCCCGTTTTACCGCGCGCCCGAGAGAACCCGGCAGGATATCTTGGCAGGGGAGGGCGCATACACGTCCGTCTGCGGTCTTCTTTTTACGCACCTGCATCCCGACCATTTTGACCGGGAAGCGGCCGAAGAATTTTCCGCGCGGCACGAAAACACATTGGTTTATATCCCGAGCCGCCGGAAGCCCGCGCCCGAGACGTTTTCCGTCGGCAATTTCACCGTCGAGCTCCACCGCGTGCGGCACACGCAGGTTGTAGGGCACGGAAAATCGACTGTAGACGCAATGCTCGTCACGTGCGAGGGAAAGCGCGTCTACATTGCGTCCGACACCGCGCCGGAGGCCGCCATTCACGAGGGCGTTCTGGCTGGGAGAAAAATGGACGCGGCGTTCTGGAACGGGGAGATGCTTCTTTATAAACCGGAGCGCGAGCTGCTGCATGTCTGCGCGGAGAAAAGCTTTATCTATCACATCCCCATTGACCCGCAGGACGGCCTTCGCAGGAAGCTCGAGCGCATCGTCTCGCGCTATCCCGAAGAGCTGGAAAATGTCCGGCTTCTGACGCAGTACCCATCCGTTATCACGCTATAAAAAACGCCTCGGTGCACTTCGTTTGTGCATCGGGGCGTTTTTTGCACACAAGGTTTCCGGACGGCATAGATTGATGCAGGGCGAAACGCCCCGGAAAATAGGAAGGAGTGTCAAAACCTTGAACAATCAAACCGATCAGGCGGAAAACGGCGTTATGACGCTGCCGCAGTGCGCGAACGCGGACGGTCAGCTGCCGTCGTGCGCGCCGCTCGCCAATCCATTTGTCCCGTTCCAGCAGACGGGCGCCGATCTCTACACCGCCTCCTGCGCGCTCATCCGCGGGACGCTGTTTCCCGGGCTCGATCTTCCCTATGGCGGTCAGGAAAACACGCAGGAAAAGCTTGCAACCGCTTCTGTGGAGCTTCAGCAGATGGGCTTCGCGCTGCAAGAGCTGGCGCTTTATCTCGATACGCACGCGGAGGACACGGAGGCCGCGCAGCTGCTTAACCAGTATGTCGAGCTCTACCAGCAGGCCATTGAGCAGTACCAGCAGGGGAATGGCCCTCTTACGCTCATGGACGCAGCCGCCGGCGGAACGTACGACTGGCTCACGGGTCCCTGGCCTTGGGAATACAGAAAGGAGCGGTAAGAGAACATGTTTGTCTATGAAAAGAAGCTTCAGTACCCGGTGAGAATCCAGAATGTCAATCCGCAATTGGCAGCAATTGTAATTTCGCAATATGGAGGTCCCGATGGGGAATTGGGAGCGTCCCTTCGCTATCTCAGCCAGCGCTACTCCATGCCCTATGATGCGCTCAAAGGGCTGCTGACGGATATCGGTACCGAGGAGCTGGGTCACCTCGAGATGGTGGGCGCGATCGTCCATCAGCTGACGAGAACGCTCACGGAGGAGCAGATGAAGGAGCAGGGCTTTGCGCCGTATTTTGTCGACCACACGGCGGGCGTCTACCCGCAGGCTGCGTCCGGTACCCCGTGGTCGGCAGCAACGATGGCCGTGACGGGCGACCCGATGGCTGATCTGGTCGAGGACATGGCAGCAGATGCTGCGGCCATGTAAAGACAACAGCACAAAAAGCGGGACAAGCTGCTTCAAGTACGCAGAAAAACATACTTCGGACGCTCAACGCGCCGCGCTGGCCGCGCACGCCAAAGACACGCTTCTGTCCCTGTGCGAGCAGATGATCGATCGTGCTTCTGCTTCCTGAGCGTCACAAATTCACCGATGCTATGACATAAAGCTCCCCCGCTGCCTGCCTGCGCACTGGCAGCGGGGATTCTCATGCAATCGCTTCAATAGGGATGCGCAGCTTTGATCTGCAATCTTACTTTGTCGGCAAACAGCGCGATAAACTCGGCATTGGTCGGCTTGCCGCGTGCATTG
>CAKUNY010000263.1 GCA_934668605.1 uncultured Oscillospiraceae bacterium
TCATTTTTTCCTGTCCGACTATTGCCGTAAAAGGGAAATATGCTTTTTTATCCATCAGTTCTCACCCTCTATCCTGTTTTCGGTCTCAAGATATGCCTGCCTTATGGCTTCAAGCTGCTCTTTAGTGGCATTCCAGTAACCACGGCGGCTGTATTCTTCCATTTGCTCCAGAATGTCCATATAAGCATAAGGATTGTTCTCAGCCATACGGCGGCGTATTTCCTCGTCCTGAGCATACTTTTCGCAAAGGTCATTGTATATCCACTGCTCAACAGCACCTGTCGTTGCCGCAAGTCCCATAACGTTCTCGAAGCGGTCGGCTATCTTCTGTGCACCGTGATACTTGTGGGCAAGCATACCGTCTATCCATCTGGGATTGAGCACTCTTGTGCGGATACCCTTTGCCACAGCCTTTTCCGCTGATTCGGTGACGGGAACCGCTCCCGTGGTGTCGGTCACAAGCATTACCGCCTTTCTGCCCTTTACCATTTCAACAGATTTTGCAAGTCCGCCGAAAAATTCATAGTAATGGTCAAGGTCGGTTATCTCATACTCGTTGTTGTCACGCACCTGAGAAACTATCTCCACGCTTTTAAGATTTTGCTCGTAAAGCCCGTCAATATCCCCGCCCTGAGTTTTGCGGTTATAAACGTAATGCAGGGACGAAAGGAACTGACTGCCTATCTGCTCTTCCTTTTCCCACGCTTTTGTTTCGATTATTGAGGTTATGCCTGTGCCGTATTCGCCCTCACGGGGACCGAAAATTCTCGTTACCGAAAGGTTCTTCGCTTCTTCCTCGTCATATCCTCTGTCCATAAGATAAGAGTATATTTTTGCGGAATCTGCTTTCACATAATTCTGCTCATTGCTTTCCTCCGCTTCATTCACAAGATGAAGAAGATCGTCAAGGTTATTGATGATATTCGGGAAAAGGTCACGGAAAAATCCGCAGATGTTTATTGTAACGTCGATTCGTGGTCTGCCAAGCTCCTCAATTGGGATAAGCTCATATTTTGGATTCCACGCAGAATTTCCCTTTGCAAGCCTTGCTCCGAGATAGGTCATTATCTGACCGATGGTTTCGCCCTGAGTACGGGACGTTTCAAGTCCCCACAGGATCACCGCCGTGGAATTGGGATAACTGCCGAACTCATTGTAATAGGTCTTTATAGTATTTTCCGCTGCCCTTGCGCCACGCTGATACGCCGTAAGTGTGGGGACAAAGCGCTGGTCGAACTGATACAGATTATATCCCGACGGCAGCACCTCAGGACTGCGGTAAATGTCACCTGCCGACTTTGCGGGGATATATCCGCCCGAAAGGGCATTAAGGAGCTGTTCATTCTCCCCGTTGTGCCTTATTTCACTGTATTTTTTCCGACCGTATTCGATAGTCACACGAAGATTTTCGGGAACATTTTCTCCGTCAAAATATCTGTCAAAATATTCTTCTGCAAGAGCGTTTATTTCCCGAAGTCTTTCGCCGCCCTTTTCCTCCGCATCGGCAAGGTCTGCTCCAAGCTCGGCGGCTGCGGCTTCATTCAGTGACGGTATATCATCGTGGGGCTTTTTAAGCAGCTCACGGATATAGCACATCGCTTCTTCCTCGGAATAATCCTGACCGAAAATGTGAAGTCCTTTCGGTATCAGCGAGCTGTTAAGACGATAAAGCTCCGATTCAAGCTCATCAATATCGGCAGGCATATTCATCTTTTCCGCAAGAGCGGCAATATTCAGCCTTACCTCTTCCGCAGCCTGCTCCGAAAAGCTTAGCTGATGATGATAGTCGTCAAGCATTTTTGAAAGCTCGGCATACTCGCCGTAAAGTCCGCTTTGGACGAACACAGGGGGCTGATATCCCACAAGTGCTGCGTGGGAACGGCGCTTTGCAATGGTAGCTTCCGAGGGATTGCCGCAGTAATACAGATAAAAATGCGGGATATCACCCACAAGAATATCGGGATAGCACATACCGCTCATACACGTTTCCTTGCCTTTGAGAAATTCCAGCGTTCCGTGTGTGCCCACGTGGATAACAGCGTCAGCACCGAATTTATCGTGAAGATATTGGTAGAAAGCAATATACTGATGATGCGGCGGGATAGACTTGTCGTGAT
>CAKUNY010000264.1 GCA_934668605.1 uncultured Oscillospiraceae bacterium
CGGGCTCCGCGAACTGCCGGACTGTTTCCGTGATCTTCATGCAAAACTCCCTTTCTCAGCAAGAAAGAGTGGGGAAGCATTCCCCACTCTCCAGTAAAAACTACTATCAAGATATTTGGATTATACCATCTTCGAGTAGGAAATGCAAGAGAAATCTAGCGGAATTTTGGAAAAATCGCGGTAAATTTCCCCGTCTTTTCGCCTCTGTGCGCTGTTTTCAAAAAATTCACACGTTTTTGTCTGTAAAACCCTCGGGCGGTGTGCTATACTATTATAAGATACTACAGGGAAGGGTCGTTCGGTATGACGCGGAAAATCGGGTTTTCAAAGGTATCATGGCTCGGCGTGCTGGCGGGGCTGCTGGGGTATTTCTTTCACGCGACGATGCTCTCGGGCGGCAGCGCCATTCCGCTCGCGGCGTTCAGTGTGCTGATGGCGCTTTTGTTCTGGCTGTCGGCGGCGACGCTGGAAAAAAAGGCGCGGTACGAGGAAGTATTCCGCCCGATGCGAAGCGATTTTGTCTGCAATACCCTCGGTGCGATCGGCCTCGGCGCGGGCTGTGCGATGAGCATGCGGGGCAGCGGAACGGCTGCGATGGTCATTGGGCTCGTAGGCCTTCTCGGCGCGCTGGCGCTTCTGACCGGCGGCGTGTTCCGGATGAAAAAGGGCGTGCCGTCTGCCGCGTGCTACGTTCCGGCGATTTTATATTATGTGTGCAAGCTGTTTTATGACTTCCGCCGCTGGATGCACGATCCGGCGATTCTGGACTACTGCTTCTGCCTGTTCGCGCTCATCTGCTTCATGATCGCAACATATCACGCGGCAAGCTTCTCGTTTGACCACGGCGGGCGCAGAAGGCTCTGCTTCTATAGCCTCTGCGGCGTGTTCTTCGGCGCTACGGCTATGGCGGGGCAGGAGCTCCCCGGGCTTCTCATCTACGGCGCAAGCGCATGCGTGTGTCTGGCCTACGCCATGCAGGCGCTCGGAACCGGCAAATGATCTTATCGAAAAACTCCCATCTTCGCTTAGAAGATGGGAGCTTTTTGTGTTCAGTTCGCGTTCATCGGCTGCACGAAGCCCTGGCCGCCGATCTCCATGTACCAGACCTGTTCTCCGGCAGAGAGGACGTCGGTCAGGCAGTATTTTTCTGCGTCCCGTGTCTCCCCGCCGACCCTGACTTGCAGGGGAGAGGTGCTTGTGATCTCCGCCTGTTCGCAGCTGACGGCAAGGATGGTGTCGAGCTGCGTGTCGTTGTCGTGATCAATGACGGTCAGCCGCACGCCGGAGCGTGTGAGGATCTCGCTTCCCGCTTCGTTGAAATTGAGGTAATACTGCGCGTCCGAGGCAATGGTGCATGCACCGCCGGAAAGAAGCTTCGAAAGCGCCTGCGCGGATGAGAAGGTATAGTAGACCTCGCTCGTCACATAGCACGGGATGCCGACGACGCGGCCGTCTTTCATGTAGATATCCACCGTGCGCCCAAGAAGGCTCAGGTCGGACGAGACGGCAAAGTCCTTATGTCCCGCGAGCTTCGTTGTACCTGCCGCGAGCTTGCCGTCGGTGCTTGTGAGATCGGCATACTCATTGCCGGTCAGAACTGCCGTGTACCGCGTCAGGCCGTAGCGTACCTCGAGATACGAGCGCGGATTCATCAGATCGTCCAGCACGTACCGGGCGATGCCGTTTGCGTCGGGGTCTGCGATCGCGGGGCAGCGCATAGCGTTATAGATGAGAAGGCACGCATTGTCGCGCGTCACCGGCTGGCTGACCTGCGCCGTAAGGCCATAGTAAATGCCAAACTCCTGCGCGTCGGCGTTCACCCGCTCGTCCCAGCCGGCGCCCGAATAGCGCTCGGGGCTCTGCCCCAGAATGACCAGCAGCATCTTTGCAAGCTCCTGCGCCGTAACATTGTCCTTCGGGCGGAAGCTTCCGAGGCCGTCGCCGCCGATGATGCCCTCGCCTGCGCAGTAGCCGATGTAGGTAAGCGCCCACGAGTTCTGCGCGTCATAGAAATACACATCCGCCGGAGCCTGCGGGTTTTCGGTGCACAAAATGGCGATCAGCTTCGCCACCTCTTCGCGCGTAATATAGCTTGCCGG
>CAKUNY010000265.1 GCA_934668605.1 uncultured Oscillospiraceae bacterium
CAGAGAATCGCGTAGGGACTCACGATATACCGCCCGCCGCTTTTGGAATACTGCTTTTTCTTCTCGCGGTCATAGTGGAAGAAGCGGAACGAAACCTTTTTGTCCTCGCGGATGGCTCTGTAAAGGCGGCCTGTTTCGTCCAGAACGCTTTCATTCATATTGCGGATACGATTTGCCACAACCGCCTGCCGGTTCAGCACGGCGCGCGTGTGCGCGTCGGTAAGTTTCTGTATCCGCTGGGTCAGATCGCGCGCCTTTGCCTGCGTGATGAACTTCGACGACTGAATACCGTCGATAATCAGTTGGAGTTCGCTTTGCGAAAACAGGCGCGTTTTCAGCCAGTAGCCCTTTGTGCGTCCGTCATAGAGAACTTCAAGCCCCGTCGCGGGCGCGTTCAGTTGGTGGATGTCCCGATAGACAGAGCGGATGTCAGAACCAAACTCATGGTTCTCATACTGCGCGCGGATATCCTCACCCTTGGCGGTGTGTCCCTCGCAGGTGTTTTCCAGAAGATAGCGGTAAAGAAAAAAGAAGCGTGCGTTTGACATTTTCCCAACTCCACGGACTGTTTTTATTTATCATAGCACAAAAAGTTCGGAAAGACGATTGCTATTTTGGAAATGTGTTGAAATGCGGAAAAGAGTGTGATATTATACAGGTGCTACACAATCATATAATGGATAAGTCTGAGAATGTGTTTTTGTCTTTCGGCAAAAACGCACTCTCCATTTTGGCATTCTCGGATTTTATCCATTTGTCAATGATTGTGTAGCAACAAGCGGAGTTGTGCGCTTTTCGGTGTGTAGCTCCGTTTGGAGCTACACACTTTTTATTTTTAGAGAAAGAAGGAAGCAAGCATGAAAGACAAAACAACGGCAATTATTCTATCGGCCCTGTTGGGCGGACTGGGTGTGGACAGATTTTATCTGGGCTACACCGGGATGGGGATCTTGAAGCTGCTGACCGGCGGATGCTTCGGGGTCTTGTGGATCATTGACATCATCAATATCGCAAGCGGGAAATTGCAGCCTGCGGATGGGAGCGGGTATGCGGACAGCGGCGCTTCCGCAGCGGCGCAGTCGGCGCAGGATGTTTACGCTTCGCTGGAAAAGCTGGCAAAGCTGCGCGAGCAGGGCGTGCTGAACGACGCGGAGTACAGCAAAATGAAGGCTGAGCTGCTGGAGAAAGCGTGATCGCCGTGAAAAAGAACAACGACATTCTCCGTTACATTGCAAGCGGCGTCTTTTTTCTGTTGGCGATTTTGTCGCTCACCAGAGGATGGATTCGGTATGATGGGCTGGACGCGGTCGCTTATGCGCTCGTTGGCGTATCGTTCCTGATGAAGAAGCCCAAGCTGACTACCATCGGCGCGGGCACGCTGCTGCTGTGGCTGGTGTTAAGTTATCTGATTTCTGGCACGCTTTCCTCGTTCATAAGAAATGGTGAGTATTCAATAATGCTTTGGTATGTGCTGGGCCTTGCCGCAGACATTCTGTTTATCATCTTGACGGTGAACGGAAAAAAGAGCATGGGCTATGCTGCTGCCGGCGTGTCTGCCGTTCGGTATCTGATCAGTATCATCTTCCTGCACGACTCTTTTTCGCTGCGGACGATCCTGTGGCTTGCCGGGCTGATTTTGGCGGGGCTTGTCTGCGAAACGGTCGTGCCCAAGCGCCGCGCCGCCGCGCCGAAGACTGCGCAGAGCTCCGTTGCTGGCACGATCGAGCGCATGGAAAAGCTGCAGGAGCTTTTGGAAAAGGGCGTCATTACGCAGGAGGAATTTGACGCAAAGAAAAAGCAGTTGTTAGGACTATAAAATAATAAGAACGGACATTTAACAGTTCTTTTTAAAAGATACACCGTTAAATGTCCGTTCCATTTTTACTGCTCCAAAAGAGAAAGATATTTATAAACCGTGGTTCTGCTCAGATTACAGACCCTTGCCAACTCGCTCAGATTCAAATTCTTATTTCGGAACGCGGGATAATGGCGAAGAAAAACAGGCGGTATATCGTCAGCGGTCAGTTCCGGTCTGCCGATCTTCGCGCCCTTGGCTCTGGCGTTCGCCATTCCAGAGCGCACGCGCGCGCGTAT
>CAKUNY010000266.1 GCA_934668605.1 uncultured Oscillospiraceae bacterium
TCGAGCGTCATTTCGAAGTTCTGACCGATCCAGGTCGCCATGCCGCGCTCTTTATCGTAGAGCTTGGCGACGCGCTCGTCGTTGACGTACACGCAGACCTTATAGGGCGTGTCGTAGGTTTCGCCGTCATATTCGAGCGTCTTATTGTCGAAATACACGGTGTGGCCGCGGCCAATGACCATCATGACCGCCGCGATGGCGAGCAGGATAACGATAGCGCCGATGCGGAAGAAAAGCGTGCGTTTTTTCATTTTGCTTCCTCCTCCTTCTGCGCGGCTGCCAGCTCCTGACCGGCCATGCTCTTATTTCTGCGCTTCTTGGTTTCGTACATGATGAGCGCGACGGTGATAACGCCGTAGGAGATGAACACGCGGAAATATTCGCCGATCATTGAGTCGCCGGTGATCTTCGCGCCCGCCGCCGGAGCGACGATGAACATCAGATGGAACAGCGTCACGCCGACGAAGACATTGCCGATGGAGGCTCTGTCGACCGATGCGCCGCCAACCAGCAGCGCCGCGATGCAGAACATACCGATCTGCGAGTGCGAGCTGTAGGTGGAGAGGTTGCCCATATTCTGCAAATACAGGATCATGCCGAAGCCCGCAAAGACCGTGGACATGACGATGGAAATGATTCTCGTGCGTTCGACCTTGATACCGGCGTCGCGCGCGACCTCCATGTCCTGCCCGACCGCGCGCATGTCTTGGCCGAGCTTCGTCTTGCGGAACCAGACGATGAACAGGCACAGAAGCGCGATCAGAATAAACGTCAGAACCGGGATCTTTACGCCGTTTACGTTGATGGCCAGAAGATTGTCGATGCACTGGCGCATATTGAGAAGGCTCACCGTGTTACGGATGCCGTAGCCGCGCGGGAGCTTGATCTCACTGTGCTTGATGGGAATGATAGAGCCCATCATGTACAGCACGACCAGCTGATACACGCCGTTAATGAAGAACGAAATGATATAGCTCGTGATCATCTCGCGGCCGCGCGCGCGGTTGAGCATGCTGCCGCAGAACGCGCCGAGGAGAATCGAGATGGGAATCGAGAGGATCATCGCCAGCACAACGCCGGGAATGCCCCAGATCTGCCAGTCGGAGACGAAAATCAGGGCGATTTCGCCCGCCATGGCGCCGAGCGTCATACCGAAGTTCAGACCCATGCCAGCCATGATCGGAATCAGCAGGCACAGAATCAGGAACGTGTTTCGTCCCATACGGGTCACGATCTCATTGAGCAGGTAGCTCGGCGAGAAGCCCGAGATCGGGATGCAGACCGCGCAGAAGAGGATGAACATGATCGGCACGGAGTTATTCGCCAAAAACTGACCGAACGTCAGGCGCTTTTTCTTTGCTTTTACTTGTTTGCTCATTTCGATCCCTCCGTCTTTCTGGTCAGTGCATAGAGGATCATGCCGTTGGAGACGATCATACGGATCACCTCACTCATATCCATGTGGATGAGGGAGTTCAGAACCGTCGGCGTCATGGTCACGATACCCTGGAAGAGGATGGTGCCGATGATGACATTGGGAATCGACGCCTTGTTGACCGACGCGCCGCCAATCAGAATCGCCGCGACCGCCGGAAGCGTCATGTTGTTGGGGGCGGTGTAGAGCTGGATGAAGCCGAAGCCCTGCTCGTAGACCAGAATGCCGACCGCCGCCAGCCACGTGGACATGATGACGGAGAGAAGACGGATGCGGTCAACGTTGATGCCGCAGGCTCTTGCGAACACCGGGTTCGAGCCGACCGCCGTCATGGCCGTGCCGGTCTTGGTGTGCAGGAACGCCCACATGCCAAAGGCCAGCAGCGCAAAGAACGCGATCGTGCCAATCGGAATGACGAGGTTGATGCCGCAAATCTTGTTGAAGTCCAGCGCGAACTTCGCGAGAACCTTATCATAGAAGCTCTCGAGCGAGATCGTCGTACGAAGACCCTTGCCGGCCATGCCCCAGACCATCGTCGGGCTCGTGTACGGCAGCAGCAGCCACATCATGCACATGAACGAGAT
>CAKUNY010000267.1 GCA_934668605.1 uncultured Oscillospiraceae bacterium
GGGGTGCTCTTTTTTCATGACCAGAATGTCGCCCAATTGTACATCCATCGTACGTCTCCCCTATTTCTTGATCTCGTCCCAGTAGCGTTTTGCCGCCTGCTCGGTCTTATTGTCGCCGTATTCATAGTACCGCCGGTCTTTGATCTCGTCCGGCAGATACTGCTGCCGCACCCAGGCGTGCGGGAAATTGTGCGGATACAGATACCCCTGTTCGCGCTCAAAGCCCGTGCCATCGGCGTGGACATTTTGCAGCTGGCGCGGGATGTTGCCCGTCTTTCCGGTCTTCACGTCGTGAATCGCCCGATCGATGGCAACGCAGCCAGAGTTGGACTTCGGCGCGGTGGCAAGCAGAATCACTGCATCCGCCAGCGGAAGCCGCGCCTCCGGAAGCCCTAATTGCAGCGCGCTGTCCACGCAGGCTTTTACGATCGGGATCGCCTGCGGATAGGCAAGGCCAATGTCCTCGCACGCCGAACACAAAATCCTACGGCACGCGCTGGGAAGATCGCCCGCCTCCAGAAACCGCGCCAGATAGTGGATCGCCGCGTCCGGGTCGGAGCCGCGGATGGACTTCATGAGCGCGGAAAGATCGTCGTAGTGCTCGTCTCCTGCCCGGTCATAGCGCATGGCAGAGCGCTGGGTGATCTGCTTCGCGTCCGAAAGCGTAAGCACGACGCCCCCGTCTTTTCGCGGGCTCGCCGAAAACAGCAGCTCTACCGCGTTCATCGCCTTTCGGATATCGCCGCCGCACGCCTGCGCGATATAGGAAAGGACGCCGTCCTCCACGCTTGCCGTCACACCGTTCTGCTGCTCCAAGGCGCGCACCGCCCGCTCGATCGCCTGCTCCGCGTCGCCCGCCGGAACGGGCTTGAACTCAAAGACCGTCGACCGGGACAAAATCGCGTTGTACACGTAAAAATACGGGTTTTCCGTTGTAGACGCGATGAGCGTGATCTTGCCGTTTTCGATGTATTCTAAGAGCGTCTGCTGCTGCTTTTTGTTGAAATACTGAATCTCGTCAAGGTACAGAAGCACGCCGTTCGGCGCGAGGAACGTGTCGAGCTGGGCGTAAATCTCCTTGATATCGCCGGAGGAGGCCGTCGTGGCGTTGAGCTTGCAGAGCTTTCGGTGCGTGCGGTTGGCAATGATGTTGGCAACCGTCGTCTTGCCCGTGCCGGACGGGCCGTAGAAAATCATATTTGGAATCTTTCCGGCGTCGATAATCCGGCGCAAAAGCCCGTTTTCCCCCAGAATGTGCGACTGGCCGCATACATCGTCTAAGCTTTGCGGCCGGAGCGCGTCTGCCAGCGGCTGGTACATGCAAGCGCCTCCTTCTAACCTGATCGTTTGTTTGAATTATAGCAAACCTTGCCGCAAATTACAACCTTCCGTTTCTTGTCCTCCCACTTTCCCAAGCGCTGAAAACGTGCTATACTGTAAAAAAGAACGAATTCTGGAGGAAGCCCTATGGAACTGCAAGAGCGCGTCGGCGGCATCATCGCCGCCTTGAAAGACGCGTACCCCGACCCCTTGTGTGCGCTGCACTATCAAAAGGATTATGAACTGATGATCGCCGTGCGCCTGTCCGCGCAGTGTACCGACGAGCGCGTCAATAAAATCACCCCCGCGCTCTTTGCCCGCTTCCCGACGCTTGACGCATTTGCCGACGCGGATATTTTGGAGGTCGAAGACTACGTCCGCTCGTGCGGCTTTTATAAGCACAAAGCGCGCGATATCGTACTCGCCTGTCAGGCGCTGCGCGATACATTCGGCGGCAAGGTTCCCGGCACGATGGACGAACTTTTGTCGCTTCCCGGCGTGGGCCGCAAGACCGCAAACCTGCTGCTTGGTGATATTTATAAGGTACCCGGCTCCGTCGTCTGCGACACGCACTGCATCCGCATCACAAATCTTCTGGGGCTTGCCGAAGGAAAAGACCCGGCGAAGGTCGAGACGCAGCTGCGCGCGATCCTGCCGCCCGAGGAATCGTCTGATTTCTGCCACCG
>CAKUNY010000268.1 GCA_934668605.1 uncultured Oscillospiraceae bacterium
GTGGTCAAGGTCGGAGACTATGTCAAAACCGGCCAGCTGATCGGCGAACCCGGCGGCTTTGTCTCCGCACCGATCTATGCAAGCGTCTCCGGCACCGTCAAAAAGATCGGCGAAATGCTGGGCTCCAACGGCCGGATGATGCAGACAGTCGAAATTGAGTCCGACGGGTTAGACGCCCGCTGGGAGGGCATTGCGCCCCCGAAGCTCGAGACGATGCAGGACTTTCTGGACGCCGTGCGCGCAAGCGGCCTCGTTGGCCTCGGCGGCGCGGGCTTCCCGACGGTCGTGAAGCTGACGGTCAAGAATCTGGATCAGATCAAGTGCGTCATTATTAACGGCGCCGAGTGCGAGCCGTACATCACCTCCGATACGCGCGCGATGGTCGACTACTCGTTCGACGTGATCGCGGGCTGCCGCCTTCTTCAGAAATTTTTGAAGGTGCCGCGCATCGTTTTCGGCATTGAAGACAACAAGCCCGAGTGCATCGAGCGCTACCGGGAGCTTGTGAGCCATGAGCAGAACATGGAGGTCATGCCGCTCAAGGCGATGTACCCGCAGGGCGGCGAAAAAGTCCTCATTTACCATGTGACGGGCGAGAAGGTTCCGGAAGGAAAGCTGCCGCTGGACGTGGGCGCGGTCGTTCTCAACTGTACAACGATTTCGTCCATCGCAAGATATTGCAGAACCGGCCTGCCGCTTGTTAAAAAGTGCGTGACGGTCGACGGCTCGGCGGTCAAGAACCCCATGAACGTGCTCGTTCCGATCGGCACGCGGATGAAGGATGTATTCGAGGCGACCGGCGGATTCAAGGAAGAGCCGAAGATGGTTCTTTACGGCGGGCCTATGATGGGCATTGCCGTTCCGGATCTCGAGCAGCCGATCCTCAAAAACACGAACGCCATTCTGGCCTTCGGCGAAGCAGAGGCGACCCCGCCCGAGCCCACGGCCTGCATCAAGTGCGGCAAGTGCATCGCGCACTGTCCCTTGAGCCTGATGCCGTGCGAGATGGAGACGGCCTACAAGAAGGGCAACATCGAACGGCTTATGCACCTCAAGGTCAACCTCTGCATGGAGTGCGGCTGCTGCTCGTTCATTTGCCCGGCGCACCGGCCGCTCGTGCAGACCAATAAGCTGGCCAAGGCGCAGGTCATGGCCTATAAGAACGCGCTCAAGGCGAAGGCGGACGCCGAAAAGGCGAAGCTTGATGCGGAAAAGCAGAAGGAGGCGGCAAAATGAGCCAGATTGTAGCGGCTTCGCCGCATGTCACAACGAAAAATTCCACAGCGGTCATCATGCGCGACGTTCTCATCGCGCTCGTGCCGGCGCTCATTGCCGGATGCGTCGTCTTCGGGCTGCGCGCGCTGCTGGTGGTCGCGGTCACAACGGCGGCCTGCGTCTTCTTTGAGTGGGGCTTTGAAAAGCTCTGCCACACGCCAAGCACGATTTCCGATCTTTCCGCGGCGGTAACGGGCGTTCTGCTGGCGATGAACCTGCCGGTGTCCATTCCTCTGTGGCAGGCTGTGTTCGGCGCGCTCGTCGCGATGGTCGCGGTCAAGGGCTTGTTCGGCGGCATCGGCAAGAACTTCGCGAACCCGGCCATCACGGCTCGTATCGTCATGTTCCTCGCGTTCTCGAAGACCATGACGGCGTGGGTCTTCCCGGATGCGGTTTCGAGCGCGACGCCTCTTGCAATGATGGCAAACGGCGAGTCGGTCGACTACCTGACGCTTCTGCTCGGAAACCACGGCGGCTGCCTTGGCGAGACGAGCGCGCTGGCGCTTTTAATTGGCTTTGCCTATCTTCTCATCCGGGGCGTCATTTCCTGGCATACGCCGGTCTGCTTTGTCGGTACGGTGTTTGTGCTGAGCCTGATCCTCGGTCAGGACGCGGTCGGTCAGATTCTCTCCGGCGGTCTGATGCTGGGCGCAATCTTCATGGCGACGGATTACTCCACGACGCCGTCGACCGACTGGGGCAGAGTCCTCTTCGGCATCGGCGCGGGGC
>CAKUNY010000269.1 GCA_934668605.1 uncultured Oscillospiraceae bacterium
AACGACGGCCGCGTCATCCGCCTCGTCTTCCCGCAGCTGACCGAGGAGCGCAGAAAAGAGCTCACCAAGCAGGTCAAGAAATACGGCGAGGACTCCAAGGTCGCCATCCGCAACGTCCGCCGCGACGCGGTCGACTTCGTCAAGAAGGCGCAGAAGAAGGGCGAAATGACCGAGGACGACCAGAAGAAGGCCGAAAAGGACATTCAGGAGCTGACCGACAAATACATCAAAAAGGTCGACGAAATGTGCGCCAAGAAGGACAAGGAGCTCATGGAGATTTAATCCATCTCCACAGGATTGTGTATTCTTCCGGGGTGTTCGTAGGGGGCGATGCCCACATCGCCCCGGCGGAATCGTCCGTTTTTCCGGAAATCCAATGCGAATCCGTTGGTGCCCAATGGGACGATGTGGGCATCGTCCCCTACGCAATTTCGTAAGATCACGCGTTTTTTCGGGAATACGCAATTTCGCGGGAAGACGCAATTTCGCAAAACAACCGCAACCATCCGCAAAGGCCGCCGCTCGGCGGCTTTTGTTTTGAAAGGGAGACACTATGGCAAGTACAACTCCAACCGTTCCGGCGCTTGATCCCGCGCGCATGCCGCGCCACATCGCCATTATCATGGACGGAAACGGCCGCTGGGCGCAAAAGCGTGCGCTTCCCCGCACGGCGGGGCACAAGGTGGGCGCAGAAACCTTCCGCCGCATCGCGACGTGCTGCAAAAATCTTGGGCTCGAGTATCTCACGGTCTACGCGTTTTCCACGGAAAACTGGAAGCGCTCCGAGGACGAGGTTTCGACCATCATGCGCCTTTTTGAAGCCTATCTTCACGAGGCCATCGACACGATGGAGCGCGACCACATCCGCCTGAAAATTCTCGGCGAGCAGTCGCGCATCAGCCCGGAGCTGCGCAGGCTCATCGCGAAGACCGACGAAATTTCCGCGCGCTACGACGGCTTTCAGGCAAACGTCTGCATCAACTACGGCGGCCGGGACGAGATCCTCCGCGCGGCCAGAAAATTTGCGGCTCTTTGCATGCAGGGCGCGATGCAGCCGGACGAGCTGACGGAAGGCCTTTTCTCGGGTCTTTTGGATACAGCTGGAATTCCCGACCCCGAGCTCATCATCCGCCCCTCGGGAGAGATCCGCACATCCAATTTCCTTCTCTGGCAGTCGGCCTATGCGGAGTATTATTTTACGGACGTGCTTTGGCCGGATTTTGATGAAGAAGAGCTGAAACGAGCGATTTTGTCCTATCAGGGGCGAAACCGCCGGTTTGGAGGTGTCAAATGAAGCAGAGATTACTTGTGGCCGCCGTCGGCGTTCCGGCGCTGCTGGTCATTTTACTGGCACTGCCCCCGGTCGCGACGACCGTTCTCGTGTGCCTCATCGCAGGCATTGCCGCGTATGAGCTGATCCACACGGCCTGTAAGAAGCCCCGCCCCATCGTCTATGTTCTCACGATCGCCTCAGCGCTTGCGTGCGTGTGGAGCGTCGAAGTGACCGATACCCTTTTTCTCCCCGCGGCGTTTCTGCTGCTGACGGCGCTTTGCCTGATCGCCGTCTTGACGCACGGAAAAGAGAACGCCATGCCGTTTTCAGACGTGGCTCTCTGCATGCTCGCAGGCGTGGTGTTTCCGGTCATGTACAGCTGCATTGCGTGTCTGCGGGAGACCGGAAAGGTTCTGGTTCTGATGCCGTTCGTCATTGCCTTTGTGGGAGACTCCGCGTCCATGCTCGGCGGCATGGCCTTCGGCGGAAAAAAGCTGTCTCCCTATGTTTCTCCCAATAAGACGATCTCGGGCTTTGTCTGCGGCCCCATTGGAAGCGCAATCGGCATGGTGATCCTGGGGCTGATCGAAAAAGCTGTCTGGTCTTTTGATCTGCCGCTCTGGTATCTTGCCGTCATCGGCGTGGTCGCCAATCTCTTCGGCCAGCTGGGCGACCTCACAACGAGCTTAATTAAGCGCGAGGTCGGCGTGAAGGACTACAGCCACC
>CAKUNY010000270.1 GCA_934668605.1 uncultured Oscillospiraceae bacterium
ACTTCTTGCAATTTTGCTCTGCCTGAGCCTGATTTTTGCGCTCGCCGCGTGCAGCAAGCCGGAATCCCAGACGCAGCAGCCGGCGGAACAGCCAGCACAGACTGAGGATCAGCCGACGGAACCGACACAGGCGGAGCAGCCGTCGGAATCGGAAACGCCCGCATACCCCATCGAGCAGTTCACGGTCGGTACGACGGCTGCCATTGAGACGGCGACGTTTGGTGAGTATAACTTTGATATGCTTGCCAGCGGCGTCAGCGAACTGCCGCTCGTCTGGCAGGACGCGGAGGGCAATTACCATCCGCTGCTGGCTTCCTACGAGACCGCGGATTCCGTCACATGGACCTACACCATCGAGCCGGGCATGACGTGGTCGGATGGAGAACCAGTCACAGCAGAGGATATTCTGTTTACGCTTGAATATGACGATGCGAACGGCAGTGCCAATTTCGTCTCCCAGACAGACGAGGACGGCAAGACCACGGAAGCAAAATATGTGTCCTATGAGCTTTCAAGCGATGCAATGTCCATTTCCCTGACGCTCTCGTCTGCCAACGTGCGTGAGCTTTCCAACATGACGTCCTTCCGCGTCATGCCGAAGCACATCTACGAGGGAAAGGATTCTGTCACGGAGATGGATGCCCGCGTGACCTGCGGACCTTATATGCTGGAGAGCTTCAACAAGGAGGCCGGGACGCTCACCTTTGTTCCGAATCCCTATTATCCGCTAGAGCCGAACGTCGGCAAGCTTACCTACCGTCTGTTCGGCAACGAGGATACCATGTATCTCGCGCTCCAGAGCGGCGATCTGGATATGACGTGGGCATACTCCATGGGCGTTTCCGGCTCGTATCAGGATGCGCTGGCTGCGACCGATACGCTGACGCTCGAAGCCGTCACGGCAGCGAATGCCCCGGCTGTGCTGGCATTCAACAACGAAAACGGCCTGTTTGCAGATGAGAATCTCCGGCTGGCAGTTTCCTACGCGCTGAACTATGACAGCTTCCGTACCGTGTTCGGCAGCGCCTATGCCATCAACCCCAACCGCGGCTTCGTTCCGCCCGTGACCGTGGGATATAAAGAGACCGAGACACTCGGTCAAGATCTGGACAAAGCCTCACAATGCATGGCGGACGCCGGTTTTACAGAAAAGAATGCGGACGGCTTCTATGTGAACGCGGACGGCGAGGTCTGCGCCTTTACGCTCACCTGCAACGCAGGCAAGGAAGCCCACGTCGGCTATGCAGAGCTTGTCAAGACGCAGCTTGAGCAGTTCGGTATTCAGGTCGTTCTTGAAACGCTGGACGCGGACAGCTACAACGCGAAGACCAGCAACAAATTCTCTGAAAACAACATCACGATGGAAGCGGCAATCTACGGCTTCACCGCCGCTGGTATGGGCATGAAGAACGGGCTTGCTTCCATTTACGTCGACGGCACACATCCCGTACAGGGCGGCTGCCAGGTGTTTGACGAAGAATTCCAAGCGATTCTTTCCGCGATGGGCGAAGCGAAAACTGTGGAGGAATACACTGCTGCGGCGGGCAGCCTACAGGACTGGTATGCTGCGCATACGCCGCTCATTGCCCTCTACTGGGACAGCCAGATCCTTGTCCACAGCGCAGCGTATGAGAATTTCACCGTAGATGCGGTGTTTGGACTCAACAACGCAAACACCTGGTTCTCGATCACGGCAAAGTAATCAAGCTTCTGTTCAAACGCGGAGATTTCTTCGGAAATCTCTGCGTTTTGTCAATTTCCATCCCCCGGGGAGGGTTACGCGCGCCATCCGGATACGGTACAATAATTGAAATTGCGAAGGGAGGGAACGTCGATGGTTGCAACTGAAATACTTCCGGCGTTTTCCTACGCCTGCGATACGATCTCCGCAAAGCTCGCGCGCGGCGAACGCGTGCTTTTGCAGGATGTTTCTTTTTCTCTTTCTTCTGGGGAACGGATGGCGATCATCGGCGAAACCGG
>CAKUNY010000271.1 GCA_934668605.1 uncultured Oscillospiraceae bacterium
AACAGCAACCAGAACTTTTCAGCCGTTGTGCCGTATGATCTGGAACAGCAGCGCAAGGAAACCCGCGAGATGCTGGATGATCTCACGACCCGCGACCAGCGGATGCTGTTCGCCGTGGTCACGCTTGTGCATCTGGCAGACAGCAAAGAAGAATTGGACAGCGACACCGAAACGCTCCAGTCTATTGCAAGAAAGCACCTGTGCCAGCTCGCAAAGCTGAGCTTCCAGCAGCAGGACGGCTTGATCACCGCGCTTCCGCTCGGCCTGCGGCGCATCGACGCGCTGCGTACACTCACGACAGAAGCACTCGCTGTGCTTATGCCATTTAAGGCGCAGGAGATCCGCCACCGGCACGGCATCTACTATGGACAAAATGCCATCTCCAAAAATCTCATCCTTGCCGACCGCAAGGAGCTTTTGAACGGCAATGGCTTCATTCTCGGTGTCTCCGGTTCCGGCAAATCCTTTGCCGCGAAGCGGGAGATTACGGAGATCGCACTGTCCACAAATGACGACATTATCATCATTGACCCGGAAGCCGAGTACCGCCCGCTGGTCGAAGGCTTGGGCGGCGAGGTCATTGAAATTTCCGCAACCTCACCCAATCATATCAACGCCCTCGATATGGAATCCGGATACAACGACGGGGATAACCCCGTCGTGCTGAAATCCGAATTCTTACTGTCCCTATGCGAACAGCTCGTGGGTGCGGGCAAGCTGTCCGCCAAGGAGAAATCCATCATTGACAGGTGTACTGCCCAGGTCTACCGCGAGTTCATCCGAAACGGCTATCTCGGCGCAGCCCCGACGCTGCAGGACTTCCACGCCGCGCTCTTGGAGCAGCCGGAACCGGAAGCGCGGGACGTTGCATTGGCGTTGGAGCTGTTCACGGAGGGCAGTTTGAACACGTTTGCCAAGTACACGAACGTGGATACGAACTCCAGAATCCTCTGCTATGACATCCGCGACCTCGGCAAGCAGCTTCTGCCGGTCGGCATGCTGGTCGTGCTGGACAGCGTGTTCAACCGCATCATCCGCAACCGAAAACTCGGCAAGAATACATGGTTATATATTGACGAAATCTACCTGCTGTTCCAACATGAGTACAGCGCGAATTTCCTGTTTACCCTCTGGAAGCGGATGCGCAAATATGGTGCCTGCGGCACGGGGCTGACGCAGAACGTGGATGACTTGTTACAGTCCCACACGGCGAGAACCATGCTTGCAAACAGCGAATTCCTGCTCATGCTTAATCAAGCGAGTACGGACCGAATCGAGCTGGCGCGGCTGCTCAATATTTCAGATAATCAGCTCTCGTACATTTCAGGCGTAGACTTTGGACACGGGCTTCTCAAGTGCGGCAGCACCATCGTGCCTTTCGTGGATCATTTTCCAAAAAACGGCAAGCTGTACCAGCTCATGACGACAAAAATGTCTGAACGGGTGGAGCAGGCGTCGTAATGCGGGAGGTCAAGGAAAAATCACCGCTGAAAGAGCGAGTTGGCGAAACCCTCAAATCCGCGCCGCAGGCAGCGTTCTGCCGCGGTGTGGACGCTTCCTTTCATCAGCTTCGGCAGGAGCTGCGCGACGCAGCGCAGGACGGACAGCCGGAAGACCGCTACGAGAGTGGCAAGATCACGGATACCGCCGATCATGCCGTGCGGCAAGTCAGCCGTCTGGCAGAAAAAGCTGTCCACAAACTGCCGAAAACGAAATCTGAATCGGAAGCCAGGACAAAATCTGTTCCACAACACGAGCAGCCCAGACACCCCCAGCAGCCTACTGCGGCACCGAAAGAATACCCGCCTGTTTCTGCGCAACCGAGCTACCCGCCACAGAGCCAGCCGCAGGTAAGTCGGTCTGTGCGCGAAGTGGCTTCTCCAATCAGGGAGAAGCCGGTTCCTCCGGCAAGCGACAAGCAGCCCAAAATGCGAGAGCATACACCGACCGCTGATGCACCTG
>CAKUNY010000272.1 GCA_934668605.1 uncultured Oscillospiraceae bacterium
ATGTTTGCCTTCACATAGGCTACAACACGGTCATAATAGCTGTCGTAGTAGCTGTTCGTGACGCTTGCGTTGCCGCGTGCCAGACCAAGAACCGCCCATTCGCCGCTCACAGAACCAACCTGCGGTGTGGGAACCGTCTTCTTGATGTTGGCAAGCGCCTTTTTCAGATGCTCGCTATAGCCGGTGTCCTCGCCCGGATTGCCCTGTTCCAGCTTTTCAAGTGCAGCAAGTGCCTGGTCTAGCTTCTCCGTATCAATACCCGTCTTGTTGGTCAAAGCATCATACGCAGCCTTTGCAGCTTCGATTTGCTTCTTATCAGCAAGGGTGACTTTGGATTCGTCGGGCAACTCGTCAATCAACTGCTGCACATGGTTGCGCTCCATCTGGAGCATCCGTGTGTAGCACTGATTGATAGTGGAAGTCGTGTCCGAGGTAAGGTACTGTTTCTGATCTGCTGTCAGCGCATCAAGCGCGACCTTTGCAGCATAAACAGTCTCTTTATCTCGAAGCATCAGATTGCCGGGGGCGGGGAGTGCGTTTGCGGTGGTCGTAACGGCGTCTGCTGCGGTCATATCATCAATGACCTTTTCACATGCAACCAGCTTGTCATACTGGTCTTTGTGTTTTGCCTTGAAAGCTGCCTGATCTGCGTCGGACAGGGCTTTGAACAGGTTCATCGCCATGCGGACATTTTTGGCATCATCCAGTGTCAGACGATTCGCAGCGGGAAGATCATCGACGATTTCTGCAAGATCGTTTGCATCGCCACTCTGGACAACCTGAATGGTGTACTTTGTGGCGGTGCCGCCGTTATTCATGCTGCCCCATGCGCGCTCACCGACGCCAATATAGATCACGTCGCCAGAGGACACAGAGAGCATATCTCCACTCATGTAGCGGCTGTTCTCATTGTTATAGGAATTGAGATACATCCGCGCCTGATAGTTTTTGTTTGCGGCGGTAAAGCGAACAGTCACGCCAGTCACGCCGGTTTCTTCTGCCGGGATCGTCAGCACATAATCTGTCGTCGTGCTGGAGAACGCCGGGGACAGTTCCAAACCGCCGTTGACGGTCAGAGCGCTCAGCGAGGTATCCACGCTGCTCCATGTGCCGCCAATGTCAACGCCGAGCTTTGTGGTATACATGAGATGGATTTCGTCGCCGTCTTCCAGTCTGTCGTTGGTGTAACGGAAGTCGGAGAAGCTGGCGTTGACGAACCAATCGTTCAGCGTACCCATCCAGCCGGAGTTCGGGCCGCCGGTGAACTCTGCGAGTGTGCCGCCGTCTTTCTCGACCGATGCAAGATACGTTGTACCGTAGTCATAGCCGCCACGGTTCCAAGTATATTTCTTGCCATCGAGCGCCTTGAGGGCAACGGTCATCATGCTGTCGTCCTTAGTCAGATCGTAATACCCTTCAACGATAGTGTTCTTCAAGCTGTCGGGCAGAGACTCGTCCAGATACGTCCTGTTCTCGACGATAACATGGACACGCCCAACGACTTCGGAATCGCTGTACGGATAATGCTCACCAACCTCACCGGATTCAGAAGACGAATCGATTGTCGGCACCTTCTCCATTGCGGAGACGGCTTTCTTTCTGGCGGCGATGACGTCAGTTTCGGACGTTGCGCTTTCGATTTCTTTCAAACCGGCAGCCAGCGCTGCGTCAAGTTCGGCTTGATGTTCCGCATCGTACTCGTTTGCGGCAACAAGAGCATTGTACTTCGCATTGACGATGTTCGTTGCAGTTTTCCGTGCCGTTTCCAGCTTTGCGATGTCACTCTCGACCGCGCCCCATGTGATTGTGACGGTCACATCATTGTAGGGCATTGCAAAGCCGAGGTAGGCATCGGGAATGTCAACGTTGACTACATCAGAGGACTTGCCCTTGTAGGCAGAATCGTCATAGACGCGCTGCGTGCCGCTGATAACGTCGGACCGGCTGATACC
>CAKUNY010000273.1 GCA_934668605.1 uncultured Oscillospiraceae bacterium
GTGGCCGATCTTCTGGTGAATCACGCCGCGGTGATAGAAAAAAACGCGGGCGAGGAGGTTCGGCTCAAGGCCGTCTTCACCCGGACGAAAAAGCCGGACAGCCCGTTTGCGTCCTATTTTGTGTCGGATTTTTCCGAGATCGAAAAGGATCCGGAGATCGATCTTGTTGTCGAGACCATCGGCGGCTGCACGGTCGCGCTCGATGTTGTGACGTGCGCGCTGAAAGCGGGCAAGCACGTCGTGACGGCAAACAAGCAGCTCGTCGCGGAGCATGGATTGGAGCTCTTTGCGCTCGCAAAGGCCAACGGCGTGAACTTCCTCTTTGAAGCGTCCGTTGCTGGCGGCATTCCGGTGCTCAATCCCCTTACCCGCTGCCTCGGCGCGAACGAAATTACCGAGGTTTCCGGTATCTTGAACGGCACGACCAACTACATCCTCACGCAGATGCTGGAAAACGGCGAGAGCTATTCTGATGCGCTTGCAAGCGCCCAGCGGCTGGGCTACGCCGAAGCAGACCCGACAGCAGACGTCGAGGGCATCGACGCGGCGAGAAAGAGCTGCATCCTCTCCGGCCTCGCGTTCGGCAAGAACGTCAGCCCCGACGACATTCACGTCGAAGGCATCTCGAAGGTCGACGCGCTCGACGCGCACTTTGCAGAAGCCGGCGGCATGAAAATCAAGCTCCTCGGCCGGACGCTCGTGCAAAACGGAAAGCGCTTTTGCTTCGTAAGTCCGCACCTTGTAAAAAGCTCCATGCTGCTTGCGGGCGTGAACGACGTATTTAACGCCGTGTGCGTAAGAGCAAGCGCCGTCGGAGAAGTCCTCTTCGCAGGCCCCGGCGCGGGGCGCTATCCCACGGCAAGTGCCGTCGTCGGCGACATCATTGACATTGTGAAAAATCCCGGCCGTGTGCAGCCCACCGGTTGGGAGGCCAGCGAGGAAAAGCCCGCCGATTTTTCGCAGTTCCACGCGCGGTTCTACATCCGCGTTCCGGAAAGCGAAAAAGAGGCGATGGAGCGGCAGCTCGGCAAGATCACGTGGCTTCCCGCGCGCGCAGGGTATCTCGCCGGCGTAACCTCGCCCATCGAGGCAGGCCGCGCAGTCGGCGCAAGCCCCAGACCCGTGTCCGCATGGCCGATTTTTGAATAAGCTCCAGGAGGGAAAACATGGCACGCATTGTACAGAAATTCGGAGGAAGCTCCGTTGCCAACGCAGAGCGCATTTTCCGCGTGGCAAAAATTATCACAGACGCTTACGCCAAGGGGAACGAAATGTGCGTCGTTCTCTCGGCGCAGGGCGACACCACGGACGATCTGATCGCCAAGGCCGAGGAAATTAACCCCAACGCCTCCAAGCGCGAGATGGATATGCTGCTGGCCTGCGGCGAGCAGATGTCGATCGCGCTGATGGCGATGGCGATCGAAAAGCTCGGGTATCCTGTCGTGTCGCTTTGCGGCTGGCAGGTCGGCATGAACACCTCATCGACACATTCCTTCGCCCGCATCAAAAAGGTCACGTGCGAACGCGTCAGAGAAGAGCTCGACAAAAAGCGCATCGTCCTTGTCGCAGGCTTCCAGGGCGTTGATAAATACGGCGATGTGACGACGCTTGGCCGCGGCGGCTCGGATACGACGGCGGTCGCGATGGCGGTCGCCCTGCAGGCCGACCTCTGCCAGATTTTCACGGACGTCGACGGCGTTTATACCTGCGACCCGCGCATTGTCCCGGAGGCGAAGAAGCTTCCCGAAATTACGTATAACGAAATGCTGGAGCTCGCGTCGCTCGGCGCGCAGGTGCTCAACAACCGCTCGGTGGAGCTTGCCAAGAGCTACGGCGTACAGCTGGAGGTTCTGTCCAGCTTTTCCGGAAATCCCGGTACGATTGTCAAGGAGGTAGTCAAGAACGTGGAAAAGACTTATATTGCCGGTGTGGCGCAGGATAA
>CAKUNY010000274.1 GCA_934668605.1 uncultured Oscillospiraceae bacterium
TGGGAATCCATTTTATCCGGCGGCTCTGCCGACCGGAAAAATACATATCGCCTCGCAAGTGTGGAATTTGTGCGCCTCTGGCGCACAAATTATGCGCGCAGTCGAGGCGCAGCTCCTTCTGTCAAGAAAGCGTCAGCTTTTTTGACAGTCTCAAACCGGATGCAGCGCATTGCTGCATCCGGTTTTTCATTTCTTATATTACGAGCCGATGGAGCGGCGGCTGTATAGCCGGGCGAGGCCGCCTTCGGACGTTTCGCGGAAGGCTCTGCTCATATTGACGCCGGTTTCGTACATCGTACGCACGACCATGTCAAACGAGATCGTTCTCGTGCCGACCAGCATGTGCGCGAGGTTTGAAGCGTCAATTGCGCGCTTGGCGGCGACGGCGTTTCGCTCGATGCAGGGAATCTGGACAAGGCCGCAGATGGGGTCGCACGTGAGTCCCAGATGGTGCTCCATAGCGATCTCGGCGGCGTATTCCTGTTCGTCGATCGTGAGCCCGGTGAGCTCTCCCATCGCGGCAGCTGCCATCGAACAGGCCGCGCCGATCTCCGCCTGACAGCCGCATTCGGCGCCGGAGATGGAGGCGTTGTGCTTGATCAAATTGCCGAAGATGCCGGCCACACCGAGGGCGCGCGCGATTTTATCGTCGGAGAGGCTATACTTATTCTGCATGTATAACAGCACGGCCGGAAGTACGCCGCAGCTGCCGCAGGTGGGCGCGGTGACGACGGTGCCGTTTGCGGCGTTCTGCTCGGCGGCGGCAAAGGCATAGGCGCAGACAAGCTGCAATTCGCGCACCTGCGGAATGTCGAGAAGGTGCGTGCGCTCATATAATAGCTTTGCCTTCCGGGAGACATTCAGCCCGCCGGGGAGAATCCCGGTGGCGTTCAGGCCGTCCTGAATCTCCTTGCGCATGATGTTCCAGATCGTCTTGAGAAAATCCCAGATCTCGGGGCCTTCGTTGAGCTCGACGTATTCCGGCAGGGTGATATAGCGCCAGCGGCAGAACTGCGTGATCTCAGCGAACGAGCCCTCGGGGTAGACATCGCTGTTTTCGTCTTCGGGCTCGCCCTCAATGACGATGTCTCCGCCGCCAACGGACATGACGCGCATGTGCTTCGTTTCTTCGCCGCCCTTGTAGGCGATGAAGTCCATTGTGTTAGGGTGCGGCAGATCAGCGGGGTCTTCGGCGCTGAAGACGATTTCCGTGCGGTCGGTTCCCAGCGTTTCTTTGAGCACGCGGTCGGTGCCGTGGCCGACGCCGGTTTTGCTCAGAGAGCCGTAGAGAATGACGGTGAAGCGGTCTGCCTCCGGCGCGCGCTCCAGAAATTTCAGGGCGGCGCGCTCGGGGCCGATGGTATGCGAGCTCGAGGGGCCTTTGCCGATTTTATATAGATCTCGAAGTGATTTCATGGCAGATACCAGATTTCCTTTCGTATGTAGTTTGCAAATCTTTGGATAGAGTATAGCAAAGAACGGGGCAAAAAACAATGGCGCTTTTGCCGGTTTTCAGCCGAAATCGGGCGCTTTTTTCTCGCGCCTTGCGGCCTTGCGGCTGATGGCCTCCAGGGAGAGCTCTCCGGCGAGCTTGAAAAGCGTGTCGGACAGCACGACTTCCAGCGGAAGCTCCGCCTGCGCGGCGATGCGGCGGTAAAAAATCTCGACCGAGGGGTCGAGCGCGACGGTAAAGCAGGACATGGCAAACTCCTCCTTCCAAGGGTATTTCATTTTATGTAGCGCGCCCCACCGGCGTGAACGCGGAAAAAGCATCAAATTGCCGCAAAACAGGGCGAAAACGCTTGACAGGTGTGTTATAATAATTTGGTTAAAGCGCATGATTTTCCAAAACAAAAAGCAACAAGTTCCGAAAGGATGTTATTGGTTATGGCGAAAGAGAAGAAAGTGCAGCAGATCACCGACATGGAGGTCGATTTTGCGC
>CAKUNY010000275.1 GCA_934668605.1 uncultured Oscillospiraceae bacterium
GGCTCGCAAAAATCAAAATGCCCTCGACCACGATGACCTTGCGCGGCTCGATGGTGATCGTCTCCTCTGCGCGGTTGTGGATCGTGTAGTCGTAGGTCGGGCACTCGATGGCATGGCCCTCGCGCAGCTGCTGCAAATGCTCGATCATCATATCCGTATCAAATGCGTCGGGATGGTCGTAGTTGAGCTTTGTGCGCTCCTCGTAGGTCAGCTCATCGTGGCGCTTGTAGTAATTGTCGTGGCTCAGAACGGTAATGTTGTCGCCGAACCGGTTCACAAGCGCCTTGACCAGCGTGGTTTTGCCGCTGCCGGTGCCTCCGGCAACGCCGATTACGATCACATCAGACATAGCTTCTTTCCTTTCTCTTTATCGAATGATATCAAAAATCAGCGTCTCGGGCTCGGGCTTTTCCTCGCTCCACGAAAGCGCGCGCAGGAAGGTCGCCTCGCTCTCCGCGATGGAGGCCTCCTTGTTGGTGTAGAGCGTCGCGAGCACATCGCCCTTTCTGGCGAAATCGCCGGTCTTTTTGGAAAGAACGATACCGGCGGCAAAGTCGATCGAGTCCTCCTTCGTCATGCGGCCTGCGCCAAGAAGACTCGACGCCTCGCCGACCTTCTGCGTGTCCATGCGGCAGATCCAGCCATCCTGCGGGGCGAGAATTTCATGGCGGACAGAGGCCTGCGGCAGCTTCGAGAAGTCCTCGAGAACGGACGCGTCGCCGCCCTGCGCCGCGATCCAGCGCTTCATCTGCTCGAACGCCCTGCCGGACGCGACGGCGTCATGCACCTGCTGCTTAGCAAATTCCTCGTCCCAGCCGTTGCAGAGCTCGACCATGTTGGCCGCCAGCGTCATGCACACGCCGCGAAGATCATCGCATCCGCGACCCTGTAAAATCTCTGCCGCCTCCTGCACCTCCAGCGCGTTTCCGATGGCCATGCCAAGCGGAACATCCATATTGGAGAGCACCGCGCGCACGTTGCGCCCGCAGGCCTTGCCGATGGCGACCATGTTCTCCGCCAGCTTCCGTGCATCGTCCAGCGTTTTCATAAAAGCGCCCGAGCCGACCTTTACATCGAGGACGATCGAGTGAGAGCCCGCCGCGAGCTTTTTGGACATGATGGACGATGTGATGAGCGGCAGAGAGTCGACCGTCGCCGTCACATCGCGCAGCGCGTAGAGCTTTTTATCCGCCGGGGTCAGGTTGCCGGACTGGCCGATGACCGCTACGCCGACATCCTCCACCTGCTGCATGAACTGCTCTGCGGAAAGTGTCGTTCTGTAGCCCGGGATGGACTCCAGCTTGTCGACGGTTCCGCCCGTGTGTCCCAGGCCGCGCCCGGACATCTTTGCCATTTTGCCGCCGAGGCTCGAGACGATCGGAGCCAGAATCAGCGTCGTCTTGTCGCCCACGCCGCCGGTGGAGTGCTTGTCCACGGACTTCGTGCCGAACCGCGACAGATCGATCGTATCGCCCGAACGCATCATCGCGTCCGTCAGAACAGCCGTCTCGTGGTCGGTCATGCCCTTGTAGTAGACCGCCATCGCCCACGCGGACATCTGATAGTCGGGAATGTCGCCCTTGGTAAAGCCGTCAATGATGAAGCGGATTTCCTCGTCGGACAATACGCCCCCATCGCGCTTTTTCTCAATCAAATCAACCATTCTCATAGGGATTACTCCTTTGCAGCCCTGCGATTTGCCTCGCAGAGTTTTGCGCCCGCAGGCGCAAAATAAAATGTAAATCCATGTTATCCGGCGGCTTTGCCGACCGGAAACATACTTCTCGCCTTGCAAGTGTGAGCTTTTCACGCGAAGCGCGAAAAGCTTGCGCGCAGTCAAGGCGCATCTTTTTCGATAAAAGAGGCAAAGCCTCTTTTATCGAAGCGCGTCAGCGCTGCCCTTTATCATAGGGGATACCCTCGGCCTTCGGCGC
>CAKUNY010000276.1 GCA_934668605.1 uncultured Oscillospiraceae bacterium
CGGCTGCCTGCGCGGAACCGTCTACACGATCTACGAGCAGCCGCACGCGGAGCCAACGCCGGAAGAACCTGCGCAGGCTTTGCCTACATTGGATAATCCAACATTGGAAAAGCCTATGTTGGAGAAACCTACGTTGGAAAATCCAATGCAATTAAATACTAAAGGAAAAAATAAAGAAAAACGAGATACAGATCGATCAATTACCGATTCGATTCCTTTCCCTTCCGGTTTCCGGGCCGCTCCTGCGCAGAAGCGAACAGAAACGAAGGAAACATTTGAAAGCTATCGGGAGTTGATTCTGGAGAACATCGACTACGACGTCCTGACAAGCGATCCGCACATTGACCGGGAGCGGCTTGACGAGATCGTCGATCTGGTGCAGGAGACGGTTTGCAGCACCCGCAGCCAAATCCGTATTGCAGGCAATGACTACCCCGCCGAGGCCGTGCGGTCAAAGCTGCTGAAGCTGAACAGCGAGCATATCCGCTTTGTCATGGACTGCCTGAAGCAGAACACAACGCGGATTCGGAATATCCGGCAATATCTGCTGGCAATGCTGTTCAACGCGCCAAGTACGATGAACAGCTATTTCACAGCACTGGTCGCGCATGACCTGGGAAAAGCGGCATAGTCTCGATCCCGCGAATCGCCACACACTGGAACATCGACAAAACTGTCTCCTGCCCCCCTTGGCGAATAAGAAAACAAGACACTAAAAATTCAGGGTGCGCCGCAATATGCCGCGCACCCTTTCGTACTCTATCTGAAATTACCGGCGGATGAGCACCATGGCGAGGTCATTGACGTTCGTGCCGGTTGCGCCGGTGACGATGAGGCCGCCGACTGTTTCGAGCGCATGATACGAGTCATTGTCCTGCAGCACATCCGCCGTGCGGATACCGAGCGCGCGAAGCTTCCCTTCCGTCTCGCCGTCGACGATGCCGCCCGCCGCGTCGGTGGGGCCGTCGGTTCCGTCCGAGCCGACGGAAAAGACCGCCGTGTCCCGAAGATCTAAAATGCCGGGCGCGGCCGCGAGCGCCAGCTCCTGATTGCGTCCGCCAAGTCCCCTGCCCGTGAGCTTCACGACCGTCTCGCCGCCCGCCAAAAAGGCCAAAGATTTCTCCGTGCCCGCGTGCGTTTTCGCGATGCTCGCCAGAAAGCTTCCGGCCTCCCGCGCCTGACAGCACAGGCAGTCCGTCAGAAGGGTGCAGGTGTAGCCCAGCCGGGTCGCCTCTTTTTCCGCCGCCGCGCAGAGCTCGCGCACGGAGCCCGTAATCTGCGTTTCCACATTCGAAAGCGTCTTCGGCGTCTCCTTCTGCAATAGTGCACGCGCAGTATCGGACAGCCGCAGACCATATTTTTCCGCAATCCGCGCCGCATCCTCGCACGTTGAGCTGTCCGGATACGCAGGCCCCGAGGCAATCATGTCGAGGGGATCTCCGATGATGTCGGAAAGCACGATGGCAAAGACCTTCGCCGGGCTCGCGAGCTCCGCGAACTGTCCGCCCTTGACCGCTGACAGCCGCTTGCGGATCGTGTTCATCTCCACAATGTCCGCCCCGCAGGCCAGAAGCTGCTTTGTCACATCGGCCATCTCGTCCTCCGGAACCAGCGGACACTCAAAAAGCGCCGAGCCGCCGCCGGAGACGAGAAAGAGAACCGTATCGTCTTTTCCGAGCGGCTTTACCAGCTCCATCGCCGCGCGCGTGGCGCGGTAGGAGTTTTCGTCCGGCACGGGGTGCCCTGCCTCAAAAACCTGCAAATTCCCGATTTTCCCCCGGCTGTGGTCGTATTTCGTAATGACAACGCCGTCCAAAATCGCATTGCCCAGTGCTTCAAACGCCGCGTTTGCCATCGACCACGCCGCCTTGCCGATGGCGACCAGATGAATGTTCCCGGTGAAATCGGC
>CAKUNY010000277.1 GCA_934668605.1 uncultured Oscillospiraceae bacterium
CCGCAGCGCGGCGACAGCCTCGACGGATTCGTGAACGAGTTCAACGGGATGCTGGAAAGCAAAATCTCCGGCAGCTCCGCCAGCGTGGAACAGGAGCGGTTCATCACGGTTTCCGTTCACAAAAAGAACGTGGATGAAGCGCGTACATTCTTCTCCCGTGTAACAGGCGAAGTGTCCTCCAAACTCTCGCGTCTCAACTCGTCTTCCAACGAGCTGGATGCAGCCGAACGGCTGGATGTGCTGCGCGGATTCTTCCGGCCGGAGGAAGCTGCGCTGCCCTTTGATTTACAATCTGCCATGAAGCGCGGACATAATCTCAAGGATACGATCTGCCCGGACAGCTTGGAATTTCATCGGGATTATTTCAAGATGGGAAGTCAATATGGCCGTGTGCTGTTCCTTAAAGACTACGCCAGCTACATCAAAGACAGCATGATTCTGGAACTGACCGATCTCAACCGGCGCATGATGCTCTCCATTGACATGATCCCTGTGCCGACCGACGAAGCGGTGCGCGAGGTGGAGAACAAGCTGCTCGGCGTGGAGACGAACGTCACCAACTGGCAGCGGCGGCAGAACAGCAACCAAAATTTCTCTGCCGTTGTGCCGTATGACTTGGAGCAGCAGCGCAAGGAAACCCGCGAGATGCTGGATGATCTCACAACCCGCGACCAGCGGATGCTGTTCGCCGTGGTCACGCTCGTGCATCTGGCAGACAGCAAGGAAGAACTGGACAGCGACACGGAAACGCTTCAATCCATTGCGCGCAAGCACCTGTGCCAACTTGCGAAACTGAGCTTTCAGCAGCAGGACGGCCTGATCACCGCGCTGCCGCTCGGTCTGCGGCGCATCGACGCGCTGCGGACGCTGACCACAGAAGCCCTCGCCGTGCTCATGCCGTTCAAGGCACAGGAGATCCGCCACCGGCACGGCATCTACTATGGACAAAATGCCATCTCCAAGAATCTCATCCTTGCCGACCGCAAGGAGCTTTTGAACGGCAATGGCTTCATCCTCGGTGTCTCCGGCTCCGGCAAATCCTTTGCGGCCAAGCGCGAGATCACGGAAATTGCACTGTCCACGAATGACGACATTATCATCATTGACCCGGAAGCCGAGTACCGCCCGCTGGTCGAAGGCTTGGGCGGCGAGGTCATTGAAATTTCCGCAACCTCACCCAATCATATCAACGCCCTCGATATGGAGTCTGGCTACAATGACGGCGACAATCCTGTCGTGCTGAAATCCGAGTTTCTGCTGTCACTCTGCGAGCAACTCGTGGGCGCTGGCAAGCTGTCCGCAAAAGAGAAATCTATCATTGACCGATGTACCGCACAGGTCTACCACGAGTTCATCCGAAACGGTTATCTCGGCGCGGCCCCGACGCTGCAAGACTTCCACGCCGCGCTCTTAGAGCAGCCGGAACCCGAAGCGCGGGACGTTGCATTGGCGTTGGAGCTGTTCACGGAGGGCAGTCTCAACACGTTCGCCAAGTACACGAACGTGGATACCAATTCCAGAATCCTCTGCTATGACATCCGCGACCTCGGCAAGCAGCTCCTGCCGGTCGGCATGCTGGTCGTGCTGGACAGCGTGTTCAACCGCATCATCCGCAACCGCAAGCTCGGCAAGAATACATGGCTCTACATCGACGAAATTTACCTGCTGTTCCAGCACGAATACAGCGCCAATTTCCTGTTCACGCTCTGGAAGCGGATGCGCAAATATGGGGCCTGCGGCACGGGTCTGACGCAGAACGTCGACGACCTGCTGCAATCCCATACCGCCAGAACGATGCTGGCGAACAGCGAATTTCTGCTCATGCTCAATCAGGCGAGTACGGACCGAATCGAGCTGGCGCGGCTGCTCAATATTTCGGACAA
>CAKUNY010000278.1 GCA_934668605.1 uncultured Oscillospiraceae bacterium
CTGCCGGTGCTGCCGCTGCGGGGGCTTGTGGTGTTCCCCGGGATCGTGACGCACTTTGACGTCGGGCGGCTGAAATCGGCCAAGGCAGTCGACGAGGCCATGCGCGCAGACCAGCGCATCTTCCTGACCGCGCAGAAGGACTTGAGCGTGGACGACCCCAAGAGGAATGATCTTTTCGCAGTCGGTACGGTCGCGACCATCAAGCAGATTCTGCGCCTGCCGGGCGATAATATGCGCATCCTTGTCGAAGGCCAGTCGCGCGCGGAGATGGTCGACTGCATCCAGTCCGAGCCCTATTTATTTGCGCGCGTGGAAGAAATCGAGGTGCCGGACTATAACAAATCGCACCCCAGAGTGCAGGCGCTTTTGCGGCAGGCGCACGGGGCGTATGAGCAGTTCGTAGATCTGGCGGCAAAAAACTTGCAGGACGGGCTCTTGCAGGTCATTTCGTCGGACGACGCGGGCTTTGTCGCGGACTTCATCGGGCAGAACAGCTCGATCCCGTACCCGGACAAGCAGAAAATTCTTGAGCAGCCGCACCCCGTGAAGCGGCTGGAGCTGGCCGTAAAGCTGCTGGCAAGAGAGCTTGAAATTCTGGAGCTGGAAAACGAAATTTCCGAAAAGGTGCAGCAGAACGTCAACAAGGGGCAGCGCGATTACTATCTGCGAGAGCAGATGCACGTGATCCGGGAAGAGCTCGGCGAAGAGGACGACGAGGCAGACAGCGAGGGCTATCAGGAGAAGATCCGCGCCTTGAAGCTTCCCGAGCAGACGCAGGAGAAGCTTTTGAAGGAGGCGCGCCGCCTTGCCAGGCAGCAGCAGAACTCCGCTGAGGCCGCTGTCATCCGGAACTATTTAGACCTCGTGTTAGAGCTTCCGTGGAACAAGCGGACAAAGGAGCGGTTGGACGTTCGCCAGGCGCGGCGGATTCTGGACGAAGACCATTTTGGCCTCGAACAGGTCAAAAAGCGGATTTTGGAGACGCTTGCCGTGCGGCAGCTTGCGCCAGAGCTTCCGGGGCAGATTCTCTGTCTGGTTGGCCCTCCCGGCGTGGGCAAGACGTCCATTGCCATCTCGATCGCAAGAGCGCTCAACCGCAAGCTTGCGCGCATTTCCCTGGGCGGCGTGCATGATGAGGCTGAGATCCGCGGCCACCGCAAGACCTACATTGGAGCCATGCCGGGCAGGATCATGACCGGTCTTTCGCAGGCAAAGAGCAAAAACGCGCTTTTGCTGCTCGACGAAATCGACAAGCTCGGCGGCGACTATAAGGGCGATCCCTCGTCCGCGCTTCTAGAGGTTCTCGATTCCGCGCAGAATTCGACCTTCCGCGACCACTATATCGAGGTTCCGTTTGACCTCAGCGAGTGCATGTTCATCACGACCGCGAACACGACGGACACGATCCCGCGCGCGCTTCTTGACCGCATGGAGGTCATTGAGCTGGGGTCTTACACGGACGAAGAAAAGCTTCAGATCGCGAAGCGGCATCTGCTCCCCAAGCAGCTTACAAAGCACGGCATCGCAAAATCCCGCGTCCGGCTCACAGACGACGCCATTCGCGAGATCATTGCCTGCTACACAAGAGAGTCCGGCGTCCGGACGCTCGAACGCGAGCTTGCCGCTGTCTGCCGCAAGTGCGCGATGCGCTTTGTCGAAGAGGACGCTCCCAAAAAGCTTGTGATCACGGCTGCGAACCTGGAGAAGTTCCTGGGCGCGCGCCGCTTCCTGCCCGATGAAATGCCGCAGAGCGACCAGGTCGGCCTTGTGACGGGGCTTGCCTGGACGAGCGTGGGCGGAACGACGCTGGAGGTCGAGGCGAATGTCGTAGAAGGCACGGGCAAGCTGGAGCTGACGGGCAACCTCGGAAACGTGATGAAGGA
>CAKUNY010000279.1 GCA_934668605.1 uncultured Oscillospiraceae bacterium
AGGAACTCAATTCCGCGGTAACGTACATGGAGATCGAAGCTCCATTCGTTGCCAAAAAGGCGAAAGCCGGACAGTTCATCATTTTCCGCGTCGATGACAAGTCCGAGCGCGTGCCGCTGACGATCGCGGGCTATGACCGCGAAAAGGGCACGGTAGCAATCATTTTCCAGAAGGTCGGTCTGTCCACGGAGCTGCTCGGCAGCATGAACGAGGGCGACTACATTCAGGACTTCGTCGGCCCGCTTGGCAAGCCCACCGATGTCGAGGGCAAAAAGCGCGTGTGCGTGGTCGGCGGCGGCGTTGGCTGCGCGATCGCATACCCGTCGGCAAAGGCATTCAAGGAAGCGGGCGTTGAGGTCGACGTGATCATCGGCTTCCGCAACAAGGACATTGTCATCTTGGAAGACGAGTTCAAAGCCGCCTGCGACCATCTGTATCTCATGACCGACGACGGCAGCTACGGCGAGCACGGCTTTGTCACCGTCAAGCTCCAGCAGCTGCTCGAGGCCGGCACCCAGTATGACGAAGTGCTCGCCATCGGCCCGATCCCGATGATGAAGTTCGTCTCCAAGACCACCGAGCCCTTTGGCGTCAAGACCATCGTCTCTCTCAACCCCATCATGGTCGACGGAACCGGTATGTGCGGCGGCTGCCGCGTGACGGTTGGCGGCGAAGTGAAATTCGCCTGCGTCGACGGCCCCGATTTCGACGGCCACAAGGTAGACTACGCAGAGCTCATGAACCGCAACGGCGTCTATCGCGAGCGCGAGGCCGAGGTTCGCCAGTCGCACAAGTGCCGGCTCGAAAAGCTGGGAGAAGAGCTCATCAAGTAAGGGGAGGAGAAGAACAATGGCTAATATGCAGATGACGAAAACTCCGATGCCGGAGCAGGACCCGAACGTCCGCAACAAAAATTTCAAAGAAGTTACCCTGGGCTACACCGCCGAGATGGCCGTCAACGAGGCAAAGCGCTGCATGCAGTGCAAGAAGCCCCAGTGCGTCGAGGGCTGCCCGGTCAACATCCGTATCCCGGAATTTATCGCAAAGGTCGCCGAGGGCGATTTCGCCGCGGCCTATGAAGTGATCACCTCCACGAACGCGCTGCCCGCGCTCTCCGGCAGAGTCTGTCCGCAGGAGACGCAGTGCGAGTCCAAGTGCGTGCGCGGTGTGAAGGGTGAGCCGGTCGCCATCGGCCGCCTCGAGCGCTTTGTCGCCGACTGGTACCGCGAGAATGTCAACGCCATGCCCGAGAAGGTTCCGTCGAACGGCATCAAGGTCGCCGTCGTCGGCTCCGGCCCCTCCGGTCTTACGTGCGCGTCCGAGCTTGCCAAGAAGGGCTACGAGGTTTCGATCTTCGAAGCGCTCCATACCGCAGGCGGCGTTCTGGTCTACGGTATCCCCGAGTTCCGTCTGCCGAAGGCGATCGTTGCGAACGAAGTTGAAAAGCTCAAGGCGCAGGGCGTCACGGTCATGACCGACATGGTCATCGGCAAGGTGCTCTCGATCGACGAGCTGTTTGAAGAGCTCGGCTTCAAGGCCGTCTTCGTCGGCTCCGGCGCTGGCCTTCCGATGTTCATGCACATTCCGGGCGAAGCGCTCAAGGGCGTTTGCTCCGCGAACGAATACCTCACGCGTATCAACCTCATGAAGGCGTACAAGGAAGAATACGACACCCCGATTCTCAAGAGCAAGGCGGCTGCCATCGTCGGCGGCGGCAACGTCGCAATGGACGCGGCGCGCTGCGCAAAGCGTATGGGCGCGGAGAAGGTCTACATTGTCTATCGCCGCGGCGAGGCTGAAATGCCCGCGAGACTCGAAGAGCAGCACCACGCCAAGGAAGAGGGCATCGAGTTCATGACCCTCACGAACCCCGTTGA
>CAKUNY010000280.1 GCA_934668605.1 uncultured Oscillospiraceae bacterium
GCCCTGCTGTGCGTGCCGCTGGACGAGGTGGCCTATTGCTCCAACGACCGGAACCACGACACCATCTCCATCGAGTTCTGCCATCCCGGCACCGACGGCAAGCCCACCCAGGACACCTACGACACGCTGGTGAAGCTGACGGCATGGCTGTGCGATCTCTTTGGACTAGACCCGCAGGAGGACGTGATCCGCCACTACGACGTGATCGACAAGGAGTGTCCCCTGTACTTTGTCCAGAACAAGGACGAATGGACGAAGTTCAAATCCGACGTGGCAAACGCCATGAAATAGCAAAAGAGACGGCATAGCCGTCTCTTTTGCATAATGCTTACATTGTTACAATGGTCAGCTTCTGGGTACTGGCTATCTCATACAGCAATTGCAGATCATAAACATCTGTCGTTCCATCGCCATTCAGATCAGCGCCGCCGGATAAACTCGCAGTCATCTGATTCCACCAGAAATACATAGTATTATCTTCCAGAAGATCCTTATTCTGGCACGCGGGAAGATTCTTTCCCTGTGTCAGATGCTCATACAGCCCGGCCACATCAATAATATCCACCTTGCCGTCATAATTCAGGTCACCCTTGTAATACTGAAAACCGGAATAGGCCGTTTCTGTACGGTAACCGCATGTGGCACACGCCGAATGGCTCTTTTTGCACTGATAAAGTCCGCCCTGCTGCTCCACAACGGTATTCAGGCTGTGGGCCGCCTTGTTCATGACGTAGTTGTCATTGCCGGTGCACAGCTTCCAGTGGTTCTCCGCGTCATACTTCCACGTTGTCCCGGCGGTATGGGTGTGCTCGGTAGTCTTGGTGTCATAGTTGGTAGCGCGGGAGATGGAGAAATATTTATACTTGTTGTTTCCGAATTTTATCACATTCGTCGATACACAACAGTTCCCCTTACTCGTCTCCCAGTTGCAGTGCAGTACCCGTGCGCCGTTGGAGGTAGCCTCAATAAAGATTGCTGCATGAGTCCAACCTTTCTTATCGGAGGTAGCGCCAAACAGGAGCAGATCTCCGGGTAGCGCCTTGCTCAGATTGCTTTTATCGTATGTCGTCGTGACGATATGCTTATTTTTCACCTTGTCGCTGGATTTCTGGGCAAAGATGTACCAGGAAGCAAAGGTGGAAAAACCTGAACATGACGTTCCTTCCGCATAAGCGCCACCGGTCTTTGCATAGTAGCTTTCCGGGCAATTATTGATAGAATTGGGAACCGGTGAAATGGCTTTCTTAAACCAAGCTGCTTTGATAACATTGGAATTTCTGCAATTACTGCATCCGTGATCCCTTTTAAAGGAAGATGTGCAACTTTTCTCATTCACCGTAAAATATTTGCCATCCAGCGCCTTTTGCAGTTGGGCGATGCGCTTTTTCGCCTGCGCCTGCGTGACCTTGGACGGCGTGGTAGTGGCCGCATAGGCCTTTACCGGCAGCAGGGTAACAAACATCAGCAGACACAGGAAAAGGCACAGGCCTCGCTTGGCGTCAGTCTTTCCGTGCTGCGGTACAGAGACGTTTTTCATGATCCGACCTCTCTTTCCTGCTGGTCAAACGCCAGCACACGATGATTCTGATTTTATTATACAGGGATTCCTGCCGTCTGACAAGCCGCCGCTTCCATTTTTTCGCAAAATATCCGCGCAGAAACGACGCCTTGCGCCATCCCTTCCGCGCGGGTAGTTTATCTATGTAGCTTTCAGTCCTCGTACTCCGGCGGTTTGCCCTGATAGATGTTCTGCATCTCCCGGTCCACCTCATAAATGGCATCGCTGCACAGCCGCAGGCGGTTGCTCTC
>CAKUNY010000281.1 GCA_934668605.1 uncultured Oscillospiraceae bacterium
ACCTGAACGCGGCAATGCACGACTTGACCGCGCACGACGGCAACGTCTGGACGATCATCTATTCCCTGCACCGCGAGGACGCGGAGCGGCTGGGCTACAACAATGCCGCGGCATGGCGCAAGCTGCTCGTCAGCCAGCAGAATAAATTTGCGGAAGCATTTCATGTCCCAGCGTCGGCGCTGCATTGGTATGCGGCTTACCACGACGCAGATACGCACCCGCACATCCACCTGATGCTTTGGACAGATCAGAAAACGGTTTTGAAGCGGGATGCCGTTGTAAAATTGCGTTCTGTAATGACAAACAGCATTTTTCAGGCAGAGTTGGAAAATCTCTATATTCGGAAGGATGCAGCTTACAAGGACGTAACCGAAGCAGCGCGGGCAGTCATGCACGATCTGGTTGACCGCATGGAATCTATCTCTGAACCGCCTGCTTCCATTCAACAAAAGCTGTTGGAACTTGCGACGGAACTGCGCACGGTCAGCGGCAAAAAGCAGTACGCTTATCTCAAAAAGCCGCTTAAAGACAAGGTTGATGAAATCGTAGATGAGCTGGAAAAGCTGCCTGAGGTGGCGGCGTATTATTCCGTCTGGAATGGTCTGCGCGATACACTGGAGGGCTACTACAAAAACCGGCCCCGGCAGCACAATCCACTCTCGCAGCAGAAAGAATTTCGCGCGATCAAGAATGCCATCATTCAGGAAGCGGAGCGTCTGCGGCAGCAGATGGAGCAGGCATCTTCACAGGATGAAGAACCGTCTGCGGAGAAAACTTCTACAGACGCTTCTGCAAATCCGACGCTTGCAGATGAGAATACTTCGTCTGCATCTTCTCATTCTGCACGGCTTCCATCCGAATATCTTCTGAATTCAACCATCCGTCTGTTTCACCAGATGGGGCAGATTTTTCGAGATAACGCCGCACCGCCCAGCAATCCAATGGGCATCCGCATCGACTCCAAGCGCCGCAAAAAGCTCATGCAAAAGCGGCTGGCAATGGGGCATAAGCAGGATGACCATGAGCAAAATTACGGTCAGACATTACAATAACAGGAGGTGCATTTTGGCACAATACATAGAATTTACGCCAGAACAAAAAGAACGCGCCGCGACCGTCGACCTCGAAGAATTTCTCCTCCGGCAAGGCGAAAAGCTCATCAAATCCGGACGCGAAAAGCGGCTGGCAAGCGATCACAGCGTTACAGTGCGCGGCTGCGAATGGTTCGATCATGCCTCGAATGAGGGCGGTCGAGCGGTCAGCTTTGTGCAAAAATATTACGGCAAAAGCTACGTCGAAGCGATGTCCATGCTGCTGGATGAGAGCATGGAGCCGGTTTATCCGCAGGCAAAAAAGCAGGTACAGGTCGATCAAAAGCCCTTCGCACCGCCTGTTCCAAATGCGAATATGCACCGTGTGTTTGCGTATCTGCTCAAAACGCGCGGGCTGGACGCCGACGTGGTTTCTTACTTCGCCCGCGGGAAGCTGCTCTATGAGGACGCGGCGCATCACAACGCCGTGTTCATCGGAACCGACGAAGGCGGCTGTCCGCGCCACGCCCATCTGCGCAGCACGAACAGCTTCGGAAAAGCCTTTCGTCTGAACGTCGAGTCCAGCGACCCGCGTTACAGTTTTCATTATACTGGCACAGATGGGAGCCTTTATGTGTTCGAAGCACCCATTGATATGCTGTCGTATATCTCCATGAACCCGCACCAATGGCAGGAGCATAGCTACGTTGCCTGCTGCGGCACGTCCCCAATTCCGGTGATGCAAATGCTGAAACCGGATACGCAGATCGTCTATCT
>CAKUNY010000282.1 GCA_934668605.1 uncultured Oscillospiraceae bacterium
GCTGCGCCTGCCAGACGCGAGATTCTGGCGGCCTGCATGGCGCGGTCGATTTTTTCGCGGCGCTCGGGCTTTAAAAATGGCTTGAGCGCGTTGAGAAGATTTTCCTGCCGGCGGTCAAGCTTGCCGGCCTTCTGCAAAAGCTCCCCAAGCGCCTGCTGCTTTTCATCCGGCGCTGGCGGCTGCAAGCTCGGTGCTGGCGGCGCAGAGGCGACCGGCTCCGGCTGCCGGGCAGCAACCGGTTCAGTAGGAGCGGGCGCTTGCGCGGCGGGCGGAGAAACGCCCAGAGACTGCGCCAGCGCGAAAATTTTTTGCAGCTGCTCCGGGTCTTGCAGCATCGCGCCGACGGCCTGTTCGAAGGAAAAATCGCTCATGCCTGTTCGTTGATCTTCGCGATCAGCGTCTGCGCCTCATCGTTTTGAAGAAGCGGGCTCACGAGGCTTTTGGCAAGCTCTGTGTCGCCGCTTTTGAGTGCCTGCGCCGCCTGAGAAAGCGCTTCTCCGCCGTCGCGGCTGAGAAGCGTCAGAAGCTGCCGCCCTTCGGGTGTTGATAGTACGGCGGCAAGCTGCTGTTTGGTAAAGGAAAACCCGGCGTTATCCCAATGATTGTTGTCCATATTCCGCCTCCTGAAAGAAGTTCTGATGTATTCTATGCAGGCAGGCCATGACAGGTGAACCAGATTTGAAAATTCTTGTGCTTTCCGATTCGCACCGTGCGCTTGGCGCGATGTATGACGCGGCGATGCTGGAATGCCCGGACGCTGTGATGCATCTGGGCGACCATGTCTCGGACGCGGAGGAGCTGTCCTACGCGCTCAATCCGATCGACTTTTATATGGTCAAGGGAAACTGCGACTTTGGCGCGCAGGCGCCGGAGACGATTCTGACGGAGCTCGGCGGCGTGCGCCTGTTTCTGACGCACGGGCATCTGTTCGGCGTGAAGACGGGGTTAACCCGGCTCAGGCTCGAAGCTGACCGTGTGGGCGCGCAGATCGCGCTCTTCGGCCATACGCACAGGCCGCTTTTGGAAGAAGCGGGCGGCGTATGGTACATGAACCCCGGCGCGGCAAGAGACGGGCGCTACGGCGTGATCGAAATCAAAAACGGGACATTTACGTGCGAGCTCAAAAAGCTGCCGGAAGAATAAAATAACTGCCGCTCGGCAGTTTTGGAGGAACAATATGCTGTTAGCGATTGACATCGGCAATACGAATATTGTCATTGGCTGCGTCGAGGGAGAGGAAATTCTCCACGAGCTGCGGCTGGCCACCGACCTTGTCAAAACGTCCGACCAGTACTGGATGGATCTCAAGGGCGTGCTTGCGCTCTATGATCTGCGGGCGGAGGAAATTGAGGGGGTCATCATCTCGTCCGTTGTGCCGCCGGTTCTGAACTCGCTGCGCACGGCGGTCATGAAGCTCACCGGAAGAACGCCGATGGTGGTAGGACCGGGGCTTAAAACAGGGCTCAACATTGCGGGCGGAAACGCAGGGCAGGTCGGAAGCGACCTCGTTGTTGCGGCTGTGGCCGCGCTGCGGGACTACCCCGCGCCTCTTATCATCATCGACATGGGAACGGCAACGACGATCATGGCCGTCGACCCGGCCGGAACGTTCCTCGGCGGCAGCATCTGCCCGGGCGTGAAGGTTTCGTCCGAGGTGCTGACGAGCAGAACCTCGCAGCTTCCCGGCATCAGTCTGGAAGCGCCGAAGCACGCCATCGGCCGGAACACGATCGAGTGCATGCAAAGCGGCATTATGCTCGGCGCTGCCTGCATGATCGACGGCATGGTCACGCGCATGGAAGAAGA
>CAKUNY010000283.1 GCA_934668605.1 uncultured Oscillospiraceae bacterium
GATGTCCGCCGAGTAGAAAATTTTCTTGTGGCCCAGCCGGATATCCTCCCGGTAGTTGTCAAAGGCCAGGTCGATGCCCTGCGCCTCAGCCAGCGCTTCGGCAAAGACGCTCATGCCCAGCCCTGTGCCACCGTCAAGGTTTTTGACCGCCGAAGGGCTGAATAGAGCAAACCAGGGTGGAGATCCTTCCACGGTGATGCTTTCTGCTGTGCCCGGCGGGGCGTTCAGCATGGTAAAGTTAGGCACGCCGGAGACAGCATCTGTTACCCGGAACCACTCGTTGCGGATGGTGCGCTGGGTCTCATTGCCGGTATGAGTCTGTAAATAGACCGCAGGTTTGCCCTCCATTATGCACTCGGAGACAAAGGCCGCTTCGGTCACGATGCCACGTTCCACCCGCAGGGGTAGGATGCAGGAAGCTGGGTCATAGTCCAGCTTCAGGCGGGCATCCGGGCCGGGGACAGCTTTTCCGTTCACGACGGTAAGGTTCTCGGCACTCAGCACAAAAGCACCCGTGCCGGACCAATAGGCCTGCTCCACCAGAGCATTTGCATTGCGCCAGAAGTGCAGATCCCGGAGCAGTCCGCCCACCTGCTGCTCATCGTCGCCCAGCAGGTAGGCCGCGGTGTCAGCGTCCTTGATTTGGAAGGTGGTGCGGTCGTTCAGCAGCAGGTTTGCCCAGTCCTCACAGACCCGTTTCGGCATCCGCAGGGAGGCAATGGGGCGCTTTTTGATGCCGCTTGCGTATTCAGCGGCACGGGTGTGCACCTTGGGCACGCTGCCCTGCCACCACTGCCGCCAAGTCTCGATGTTGTCGTAGTAGTCGGCATCAATGGCCCACCCGCGCGTCTTGTTCAGGTAGTTCAGAAATGCGGTGATATTCATGTGTTGGTCAACCTCTTGAAATCGCGCTCGATGGTGTATTCGTAAGCGTCCAGTGTGTCGATATCGGTGCTGCCATCGTCCAGCCGCTCATCCACGCCGGGGTGCTTGCCGCTGTACAGGGCCGTGGCAAGAGCATCCCGGAGGGTGGCAGCCTCCGGCAGCAGCCAGAACCGCCCCCCGCCCATCAGGATGCAGGTCAGGCGGATGCGGTCATTGATGCGGATCTTGGCGCTGTTCTCCACCCGGTCGGCCAGCCAGCTCAGTTTGCCGCGCCGGAGCCTTGCCCGGATGTGATTGATCAGCGTCTGCTCTGCGGAATCGCAGAAGATGTATTGGATCTCGCCCCAGCGGGCAAAGACAGCGATGCAGAACTCCAGCAGCCTGTCGGCCAGAAAGTCGGCATCCTGCGCAACCGGGTCGATGCGCTGGGAAGCCAGCCCCACCACGCCGGAATAGCCCGGCAGGATGGCCGTTGCCACAAAGGCGTGTTTGGAGCCGTTGCCGCCAAAGTCCACCCCGATGCGCACCCGCCAGGGCCGGAGCTCTATCCCAGCGGGCCAGAAAAAGCGCCCGTCCCCGGCGGCAAGGCTGTCGGCCAGCAGACGGTAGATCACGCCGTTGGCGGCCATCCACTGGCCGAGGATAAAGCGGTTATAGTAGACCGTGCCCGCATACTCCTGTTTCAGGTCGGAAACAAACTGGGGCGGCAGGGTGGGGTTGTCATCGATGGTGTAGGCCTGACAGTAGATGTCCGCGTCACTGTCCAGAAACTTCTTGAACCAGTGGGTGGAGCTTTCCGGGTTGCAGGTGCCGTCAAAATGGGAGTGAGGGCATGAAAGACGGCTTTTCAGCATCTGGAACACGCCCTCGTCCCAAGTAGTGATCTCGTCGCCATAGACGTACTCAAAGG
>CAKUNY010000284.1 GCA_934668605.1 uncultured Oscillospiraceae bacterium
AGGATGAACGGCAGCATACATTCCAGCAGAATGAGCAGCGAAATGAAGTAGTATTTCCGCCCGTCGAAGTAATACACACCAACGAACAACGTGAGCGGAATGAGCAGAAGAATCAAAAGCGTCGCAGCAACGGTGCGCTTCTGGAGCTTGCGCTTTTCGACCGGCGTCTGGATAATATAATCCGGGCGCTCGGCTTTGTGGCTCACGGACAGTGCAAAGACGAGCATGGATATAAGCATCACACCGTAGAGCTTCAGCTGGTCGCCCGCGAGGGCGGTCAAACCCTCGGCGTTTACGAGCTTCGTAAGGTCGGTGACGTTGAGCGTTTGGACGATCAGAACCAGAGCCACAATTCCCGACACGGCGGCAAGGAGCTTGCGCCAGACGGGCAGCTTCTTTGCGGCCGCTTTTTCAGCTTTCGGTTCAGGCAGCACACGCGCATACTGTGGCAACTCCGGTTCCGGTTCGACCGCGCCGCCGCAGGCCACGATCACGTCCTCGGGCGTGACGGCATCTGGCAGCACGTCGCGGGCAATGCGGTTTGCAGCGGTGGTATAGAAATTGTTGCCAGAGAAAAACACGCGCGGTGCGGCTTCGGTGACGATATTGCCATCGAAGAACAAGGCACAGTGGTCCGCATACTTCGCGCAAAATTCGATGTCATGGCTTACCATGAGAATCGCCACACCGGACGCTTGCAGCGCACGCAGGATTTGCCCGAACGTCTGCTTGAACTCCGCGTCCAACCCCTTCGTCGGCTCGTCGAGAAGCAGAATGTCGGGATTCAGGAGCAGGATCTTCGCCAGCGCCGCACGCTGCTGTTCGCCGCCCGAAAGGTCGTAGGGATGGCGGTCAAGCAGCTCTGCCAATTTACAGAGGGACACGACCTGCGCCAGACGTTCGGATTTGCGCTCCGCTTTCGGTAAAATCTCCAACAAATCCTCGCGGACGGTGTTTTTCACGAACAATGCCTGCGGATTCTGGGGAAGCATCCCGACGCTGCCGGTAATGGAAAGCTCGCCGCGATAGGCTTTCCGCAAGCTGGCAAGGAGCCGCATAGACGTTGTTTTGCCCGTGCCGTTACCGCCGAGCAGCGCAAGAAATTCGCCCTTGTGAAGCTCCAACGACAACCCCTTCACCACGACTGGCGCGTCCTGTTCATACTTGAACCAGAGTTCCCGCGCCGAGACGACGGTTTCGCCGTTCGGCGCGGATTTTTGCGCTTCGGGGACAGCTTTCAAATCATGCGATTTTGCATAATCCAGCAGCCAGTTCCGTCCGTCGCAGACGGAGATGGGGCAGGCGGCTTTAGAATCCGTCGCGCTCCAGATGCGCATGGCGGCGGGCATCGCAAGGAACATCGCGCTGCCGCTGTTTTTCAGCTCCGCGCCCACTTCTGCCGGGGTTCCGGTGCAAAGGAGCTTGCCCTTGTCCATGACCGCGACGCGCGACGCGAAGGAAAACGCTTCTTCCAGACGATGCTCCGTCAAAATGATCGTCGTTCCAAGCTCCCGGTTGATCTTGCCGAGGGTGGCGAGAAAATCCGACGCGGCAATCGGGTCAAGCTGGCTTGTCGGCTCGTCGAGAATCAAGACTTTCGGTTGAAGCACCATGACCGACGCGAGGTTTAAGAGCTGCTTTTGCCCTCCGGACAAATCCTTGACCTGCCTATAAAACCAAGTTTGGATGCCAAAAAAACTTGCCATTTCTGCGACGCGGCGGCGAATGGTCGGCGTATCGTAGCCGAGGGATTCCAGCCCAAACGCCAGCTCGTGCCAGACCTTATCC
>CAKUNY010000285.1 GCA_934668605.1 uncultured Oscillospiraceae bacterium
ATCTGGACGAGGGCGACGAGCAGGATGACTGTGACCCACATCACGTCCGACTGGTAGCGGTAATAGCCGTAGCGGATGGCGATATCGCCAAGGCCGCCGCCGCCGAGCACGCCCGCCATTGCGGAGTAGCCGAGGATCGTTCCGAGCGCGATGGTCACGCCGACGAGAAGTGATGTTCTGGCCTCCGCGATGAGAACCTTCCAGATGATCGTGCCGTCTGTTGCGCCCATGCTCTTGGCCGCTTCAATGACGCCCTGATCGACCTCGTTGAGGCTGGACTCGACCATACGCGCAATGAAGGGCGCTGCCGCAATGACAAGGGAAACGACCGTTGCCGTCGCGCCGTAGCTCTTGCCGACGAGCCACTTCGTAAACGGCGAGACAAGAATCAGCAGGATCAGAAACGGAACGCTTCGGATCAAGTTTACGATGATATCGAGGATGCGGTAGATGACAGGGTTCTTGCGGATGCCGTTTTCGCCCGTGATGCAAAGAAGAATGCCGAGCGGAAGCCCCAGAAGGTACCCGAAGGCCGTGGAGGCCAGAACCATGTATAGCGTATCGCGGACGCCTTCAACAAGCGTCTGCACCATTCCGGGTTCAAACATGTTCTTCGCCCTCCAATACCTTGAGATTGTGCGACTTTACATAGTCCATCAGACCCGCCAGCTCCTTCTCGTCCTCCGGAAGCGCCAGCTTTACGCAGGGCTCGTCTTCGTCCTGCGTGCGCGCGAGCACCAGACGCTTGGCCGCTCTCGTCTGCGGGTGCGTGAAGACCTCGCTGACTGCGCCGGTTTCCTGAATGCGGCCTTCGTCCAGCACCGCGACGCGGTTGCAGATCTGCTGGACGACCTTCATCTCGTGCGTGATGACGACGATGGTGATGTGCTGGGTTCGATTGATCGTTTGCAGAAGCGAGAGAATCGACTCCGTGGTCATGGGGTCAAGGGCGCTGGTCGCCTCGTCGCAGAGGATGATCTCCGGGTCGTTGGCAAGCACGCGCGCGATGGCCACACGCTGCTTCTGGCCGCCCGAGAGCTGCGAGGGATAGGCGTTTGCCTTGTCGGCGATGCCGACGAGCTTCAAGACCTCCATCGCGCGCTTCTTCGCGTTTTTTCTGCTCATGCCGACAATTTCCAGCGGGAAGCAGACGTTGCCGAGGACGGTGCGCTGCATGAGAAGATTGAAGTGCTGGAAGACCATGCCGATCTTCTGGCGGCAGCGGCGGATCTCCGGCTCGGAAAGCGCCATCATGTCCTGTCCGTGGATATACACCTTGCCGGCGGTCGGACGCTCCAGAAGGTTCAGGCAGCGCACGAGCGTGCTTTTGCCCGCGCCGGACAGGCCGATGATGCCGAAAATGTCGCCCTCTTCCACATCCAGCGACACGTCGCGCAGCGCCTCAAAGTCGTCCTTCCCGTCGTGGAACACCTTCTCAATATGCTCTAATCGAATGACCGGTTTCATTAAATTCCTCGTTTCTGCCCGGAGAAGGCTCCGGGTAAGATTTTTTAGACATAGAAACAGAGCGTAGCAGGAAATCCTGTACGCTCTGCGCGTGGAAATCAGTCGTCAAAGGGAACGACCGCGCCGTCATAGGTATCGTTGATGTACTGACGGATGGTATCGGACTTGAGCGCGCTTACCAGCGCCTGGATCTTCTCGGAGTTTTCGTTGCCTTCCTTCACGGCGATGACGTTCACATAGGTCTTGGCCGCGTCGGAGTCGGACTTTTCATA
>CAKUNY010000286.1 GCA_934668605.1 uncultured Oscillospiraceae bacterium
CTGACATGGCTGGAATGCTCTATCTTGTCCCGACGCCCATCGGGAACCTTTCCGATATTTCCGCGCGCTGCCGCAAAACTTTTGAGGAGGCCGACTTCATTGCCGCCGAGGACACACGCGTGACGTTGAAGCTTCTAAATTATCTGGAGCTCAAAAAGCCCCTCGTGAGCTACTATGAGCACAACAAGCTTGAAAGCGGGCCGAAAATCGTCCGCCGGATCCAGGAAGGCGAAACGTGCGTCCTTGTCTCGGACGCAGGCTCCCCCGCCATCTCCGACCCCGGAGAGGACTTGGTTCGCCTGTGCGCCGAAGCCGGGCTGACGGTCTGCGCGATTCCGGGTCCGTGCGCGCTCGTGACGGCGCTTTCCATCTCCGGCCTTCCCACGGGAAGATTCTGCTTCGAGGGCTTTTTGTCCATCAACAAAAAAAGCCGGCAGGAGCACCTGTCGAGCCTTAAAAACGAGCGCCGGACGATGATCTTCTACGAAGCGCCGCATAAGCTCCTCGCGACGCTCAAGGACATGGCCGCCACCTTCGGAGAAAATCGCCGCGTGAGCCTCTGCCGGGAGCTGACGAAGCTTCACGAGGAGGTCGTCCGCACGACGCTCGGAGAGGCTGTCGCCAAATATACGGAAAACCCGCCCAGAGGCGAGTTTGTCGTCGTGGTCGAGGGCGCGCAAGAGGCGCCCAGCGAAGAGCTTTCCCTCGAGGCGGGCGCAGCGCTTGTGCGCGCGGAAATTGAAAAAGGCCTTTCCAAAAAGGATGCGGTGAAGCTCGTCGCCAAGCAGACGGGACTTGCCAGAAACGCCCTTTATGAGGCGGCCTTGCAGGAAGAAGATTGATCGAGACAAAACAGAACGCAGGTACGGTTTTTCGCCGCACCTGCGTTTTTTGTTCATTATTTTTCGGTTTTGGAGGAATCCATCGTTTCCTCCGTGAGCGCGCCGACATCTTCCGCCTTGACCTTCTTGGGAAGCGCCAGCGAGAGAATCATCGCCACGACAAACACGCCCGCAACGGGGTTGTTCGCGAAGATATCGCTCACGATCTGCGGCATGCCGGAGAAGAATTCCGGAACCTGCGTCACGCCGATGCCGATGGCAAAGGAGGTGGCGGCGATGATGGTGTTTCTCTGATCAAAACCGCACTCGCCGAGCATGGTCACGCCCGAGACGATGATCGCGCCGAACATGATGACCGTGCAGCCGCCAAGGACGCAGTCGGGAAGCGTCGAGAAGAACGCGCCCACGGGCGGGAAGAGGCCAGCGAGAATGAGCGTCAGCGCGCCAAACATGATCGTGAAGCGGTTGACGACCTTCGTCATGGCGACGAGTCCGACATTCTGGCTGAACGACGTAATGGGCGGGCAGCCGAACACGCCGCCGGAAACTGCGGAAATGAAGCCGTCGCAGCCGAGAGAGCCGGAGACTTCCTTTTCGGTGATCTCTCTTCCGAGGCCGCCCGTGCAGACCGCGGAGGTATCGCCGATGGTTTCTGCTGCCGAGACAAGGAAGACCAGCGTCACGGAGACGATCGCGCCGATCTCAAAGCGCGGCGTATAGGCAAAGAGCTTGGGAAGCGCGATAACGCCGAGCTCCTGGACGGTGTTTTTCATGGACGCAAAATCGACCATGCCGAAGAAGAGCGAAACGATATAGCCCACGATCAGGCCGAAGAGCACGTAAAGCTGCTTCCAGAAGCCCTTGGC
>CAKUNY010000287.1 GCA_934668605.1 uncultured Oscillospiraceae bacterium
CATAAACCGCCTGACGGGCGGACTTTCTGTGAATGACTCCGCTGCCCTGTGGAACCGGCATGGCGCGCCTTCTTTCTGCATTGTAATGAACTCAATTGATATGGTAGCACAGCGGCGCGCCATTTGCAACCGAAGTCTTTTGTGAAACTTCCACAGAAAAATCCGCAAAAATCGTGCAAACGAAAAAATTTTTAGGTAAGCAAAAATTTTGTTTGACAATGGTTTTTCTTGTGGTATGATGGATAGCGTAAGAAGCGCCTCGGGCGTTTCGCGTCAGAAGAACATACATAATTTATATAACAGGGGGTTTCCGGTATTATGAACTATGAAGCAATCAAGCAGGCGGCAGAGGGCTACAAGGCCGACATGTCCAAATTCCTGCGCGATATGATCGCCATTCCTTCCGAGTCCTGCGAAGAAGAGGGCGTTGTTAAGCGCATCGCTGAAGAGCTCAAGAAGCTCGGCTATGACAAGGTTGAGTTCGACAAGCTCGGCAACGTCATCGGCTGGATGGGCACCGGCGACAAGATCATTGCCATCGACTCTCACATCGACACCGTCGGCATCGGCAACCGCGACAACTGGGAAGCCGACCCCTACCAGGGCTACGAGACCGACGAGATCATCTACGGCCGCGGCGGCTCCGACCAGGAAGGCGGCATGGCTGCTGCTGCATACGGCGGCAAGATCATGAAGGATCTCGGCCTCATCCCCGAGGGCTACAAGATCATGGTCGTCGGCTCCGTACAGGAGGAAGACTGCGACGGCATGTGCTGGCAGTCCATCGTCAACGAATACTTTAACGGCCCCGAGGACGCTCGCAACCAGATCGAGTTCGTCATCTCCACCGAGCCCACCGACGGCGGCATCTATCGCGGCCATCGCGGCAGAATGGAGATCCGCGTCGACATGCACGGCGTTTCCTGCCACGGCTCCGCGCCCGAGCGCGGCGACAACGCGATCCACAAGATGGCGGAAGTCCTTCTGAACGTCCGTGACCTCAACGAAAATGACGCGGGCGACGACAAGGAAGTCAAGGGTCTTGTCAAGATGCTCGACCCGAAGTACAACCCCGAGCACTGGGAAGACGCGCGCTTCCTCGGCCGCGGCACCTGCACCACCAGCCAGATCTTCTACACCAGCCCCAGCCGCTGCGCTGTCGCTGACTCCTGCTCGATCTCCATCGACCGCCGCATGACCGCGGGCGAGACCTACAAGTCCTGCCTGAAGGAAATCGAAGACCTCCCCGCCTGCAAGAAGTACGCGAAGGACGTCAAGGTCTCCATGTACATGTACGACCGTCCCTCCTGGAACGGCCACGTCTATGAGACGGAGTGCTTCTTCCCGACCTGGATCAACAAGGAGTCCGCGCCTCACGTTCAGGCACTCATCGACGCGCACCACAACCTGTGGGGTGACAAGCGTCTGGCTCCCGACGCGAAGGCCGCTTCGACCCGCGAAGGTCGGCCCCTCACCGACAAGTGGACGTTCTCCACGAACGGCGTTTCCATCCAGGGCCGCTACGGCATCCCCTGCGTCGGCTTTGGCCCCGGCGCCGAATCCCAGGCGCACGCGCCCAACGAGATCACCTGGAAGCAGGACCTCGTGACCTGCGCAGCGCTCTATGCCGCTGTTCCCATGCTCTACAAGCCCGAGAACAAGGACGGCTCCGCAACGAGCTTCCGTCAGGAACTCACCGGCAACGA
>CAKUNY010000288.1 GCA_934668605.1 uncultured Oscillospiraceae bacterium
GAGCCTGCGCGCCATGCTCTGCACGCAGCCGTTCACCGAAAAATCCAGCGGCGTCGCACCTAAAATATTGACGGCGTTTTTCCGCTTCTCGGGCCGGCTTGTGATGAATCGCTCCGCATAGAGCCGCAGCGCCTGCCCCGCGCCCGCAACGTAGGTCCCAATGCCGTTCGACGGCACGGCGAAGGACGGAATATTTGTTCTTCCTGCAACCTCCCGCGCGATGGCGGGCAGATCGCAGCCCGTGATCATCGGGATCGGCGTTCCGGCCAGCGCGATAAACCGGGGATGCAGCTGCCGCGCCGCGTCGACGATATCTGTGATCAGCTTTTCGTCGTCTCCCATCACAGCCTCCAGCTCGGAAAGGCCGGAAATGTAGACGAGGCTGTCCATATCGTACCACCGGGGCTCGTCATGCGTATTGTAGGTCGAGTTGCAGCCCGACGCGTCGTGCATGACCGTCATGCCGCCGAGCTCAAAAAGCGCCGAGCAGACGCCGGAGACATCGGCGGTGTAGGTCGAGAGAAAGGCTTGCGTCTGTTTCATAGGCAGCTGTCACACCCCAATCCTTTTTGCTGGATATAATCGCGCGCATCCCGCTCAATCTCGAACGCCTCCTCGATGAGCCCCGCCAGGCGGCAAAGCCCGTCGAAGCCATACATCCCGCCGCCCTCGACGATGTTCACAAAGTGCCGCGTTCCCGTGAAATACGCGGCCTTCTGGCCGATGGCGAGCGTGGGGGTTTCCGTTTCACGCGGCAGAACGCGGAGCTTTACCTGCACGGTGGCGTAAAGCGCGATGTCCGGCGCGTGTTCCTGCAGCCAGCGGAAGTCTTCCTGATCGTCCGCGGCGATGGAGTCGGCATAGATGCGCGTGACGCGGAAGCCGTGCTCTAATAAGCATCGGGCCAAGCTCATGGGCGCTGGCGTCGCCGTGTAGTCGATGGCGATCTCCGTCTCGCCCAGAAGCTTCTTCGCGTGAAGGAGCGCCGCCTCGGCCCGTGCTTCGTCTTCGGACGGGTCATAGCTTGTTCCGAGCGCCTCGCAGAGCGTTTGCAGGTTCCTCCGGATAGTTTTTGCCGTATGGCTCAGGGGCAAATACAAAAACGTCCCGCCGAGCCGGTTCGAGAGCGCCTCGCCGCCCGCCTTCGCCGGTGGATTGTAGGCGATGTGAACGCTGGACGCGGCCATTTTCTGATAGTCTTCATACGTCTTGCAGGCCGTAATGTCCCGCAGCGGCCGCCCCGCTTTCCGGATGATCTTTACAAGCTCGGACGTTTCGTCGGTTGCAAAGCAGTTGCCGAGGATATTGACCCCGGTATCCTGCTCGCGCGGCTTGAGAAGCGAGTATAATTGCCGGCGCATGAGCTGGTCGGGCGTGAGGCCGCTTTTGCGCATGATGGGGTTCATGTAGCAGTCGGTAAAGTCGACATCCGGAAAGCGCTTTCGAAGCTCCCGGTAGCAAAGCGCCAGATCGCAGCCCATAAAATGATGGATGCAGCTCGTAAAAACGAGCACGGCGGGCGGCAGGCTGGGAAGCCGGTGCAAAATTTCCGTGACGCCCTCGATGAGAAGCGTCTCCATGTCGCCGTCCAGCACATTGTTTTCCTTAATTGTAATTGTGGAGAACCGGCTCTGCGCGTGCATTTCCGCCGCCGTGAGCACCACGCCGCGCAGGCAGTTTCCCGCGCAGAC
>CAKUNY010000289.1 GCA_934668605.1 uncultured Oscillospiraceae bacterium
ATTTTCTTGTCCGTTCCCATTCTAACCTTGTCGCGTTGGCTATCGACCTTGGCTTACCTTGGGTTGTCCCCTTGACTGTCCTCATTATACACAAAGTTAAGTGCTTATTCAATGCACGTTATGCACAAAGTTCGGTGATTATTTCTATGGAATTTATACACTTGATTTTGTGCATATTTGCTGTTATAATTAGGATAATGGGAAAGGAGGCGTTTTTTACAGTGCCCATCGTCTATACAAAACTATTTGAACTGCTGAAAGAAAAAGGTTATACGACTTACAAAATCCGCCAAGAGAAGTTAATAGGACAGGGAACATTGACCGCGCTGAAAAATGGAACGGGTGGATTGGATGCAAAGACCATTGCGCGCCTGTGTGAAGTCTTGGAATGTCAGCCGGGGGATTTGATGGAATACATCAAAGAACCTGCTTCGGGCGTTCAAGAAAACAACTGATTTCATAGACACATTTCCGCCTGCTCCAAAAGCCAGAAAACAGCCGGATAACTGCTTAATTCTGTTCAGCAAATGCGCGATACCCTTTTGCGGACGGGGCTGTATTTCGGGAAAAAGAAGCGTCTCTTGCTCGGTCGCGCCTTGGTCTGGCTCGGCAAATTTCAAATGGGCTTCTGGTTTTCAAACTCGGCGGACGGGAAAAGAAAAAAGTGGCTTTCCAGTCACACATTTAACAGTTCTATTTTTCTTACTTCACTGTTAATTGTCTGACTGAAAAGCCACACATTATTTATGGAAAGCCATTGACGAAGCAACATGGGCAAATCAATCTGATTTGCCCACGTTTGCTTCCATTATTTGTCCAGCCCATTCTACAAGAGACGGATAAACCGGATTGTAAAAGGCGTTCAGCGTAACGGTTGGATGCTTTCGCGCCACACCATCATACTTGGCGCACATAGCAATTCGCGCCGAGTCTGACGTATAACCGTCTCTGACCATATCCCAGTATTCTGCCCACGCACGTTTGTAGGTTGTTTCATCCGTGTCAATGTGCGTCTGTCCATAGGCGAAATAGTAGACGTAGTGTAGTCCACGGCAAATCAGGTCGGCATCTTCAAAGCGCGAAAGATAGGTTTTGATCGTCTGCCGGGACAGGGTATGCCCATCCATTCGCAGGCGTTCTTCCATTATCGTTGCGGGCAGTTGCTGAAATTCATCATCGCAAAGCAGATAATAGGTGAAAAAAGCAAGCTTGGTGAAATCCGTTTGCGGAGAAAAGCCAAGATCAAGGAGACAATAGACCTTGAACGGGTTCCTGATTTTCTGAATTTCAAAAGTTTGCAATGCTCTTCGCCCTTTGGTGGTATATTGAATATCCCATCGGTCGAGCTTGCGTTTGATTGCCTGCGTGTCCCGCGTGCCAAATAAGTCGGAGAGTTCCGAATAAGTATACGTTCTACATTCCAGCATAATATTCCCCCCATTTTTAAGTCAGACATTTAACACGGATATAGAAAAGAGTATTATTACAGTGTTAAATGTCTGACTTTATTTTCCTTTACGCACTCTGCTTCATGGCTTCCTGCGTTTTCAGGAAGTCCGTGGCGGAAAGAACCGTATGTTCACCGGTCAGATAGAACAATGGGTCTTTGCGGTAGAGGGGGAACTGGGCGATGAACCAACTGCGCACAAGGCT
>CAKUNY010000290.1 GCA_934668605.1 uncultured Oscillospiraceae bacterium
ATCTTCATGGGCGACTTCCCGCTCATGACGAACGGCGGCACCTTTGTCATCAACGGCGCAGAGCGCGTCATCGTCTCGCAGATCGTCCGCAGTCCCGGCATGTACTATGGCGACGAGGTGGACAAGGCCGACCAGCACATCTACTCGGCAACGGTCATTCCGTATCGCGGCGCCTGGCTGGAATACGAGACGGATCTCAACAACGTCTTCTATGTCCGTATCGATAAGAACCGCAAAATCCCCATCACCTGCCTCATCCGCGCCCTCGGCGTTTCCTCCGACGCGCAGATCAAGGAGGTCTTCGGTGAAGATCCCCTTCTGAACGCGACGCTCGAAAAGGACACCTGCCGCACGCGCGAGGAGTCGCTTCTCGAGATCTACCGCAAGCTCCGTCCGGGCGAGCCGCCCACAGTCGAAAGCGCAGAGAGCTATCTGGACGCGCTGTTCTTTGACGCGCGGCGCTACGACGTTTCCAAGGTCGGCCGCTATAAGTTCAACAAGAAGATGGACATCTGGAGCCGCCTTTCCGGCCAGACGCTTGCCAAGCCCGTGACCGACCCCATGACAGGCGAGATCATCGCCATGCCGGACGAGGTCATTTCCAGAGACAAGGCGCACGAGATCTCCGACCGCGGCGTCAATGAGGCGATCCTCAACGTCGACGGCAGAGAGGTCAAGGTCTTCTCCAACGGCATGGTCGATATGGCCAAGTTCGTTGACTTCGATCCCAAGCAGTACGGCATCAAGGAAAAGGTCTGCTTCTCCGTTCTGCGTGAGATGCTCCAGACGGTTCCGGCAGACGGCTGGGAAGAGGCCATCAACGAGCGCCGCAGCGACCTCATTCCAATGCACATCACAAAAGATGACATTCTCGCCTCCATCAACTACCTGTGCACAATGGTGCAGGGCGCGGGCACGACGGACGACATTGACCATCTGGGCAACCGCCGCCTTCGCTGCGTGGGCGAGCTGCTGCAGAACCAGTTCCGCGTCGGCTTTACGCGTCTCGAGCGCGTCATTCGCGAGCGCATGACCATCCAGGATCTCGACGTGGTCACGCCGCAGAGCTTAATTAACATCCGCCCCGTGACGGCAGTGATCAAGGAGTTCTTCGGCTCCTCGCCGCTGTCTCAGTTCATGGATCAGAATAACCCCTTGGCAGAGCTGACGCACAAGCGCCGTCTGTCCGCGCTTGGCCCCGGCGGCCTGTCGAGAGAGCGTGCATCGTTCGATGTCCGTGATATTCACTACACGCACTACGGCCGTATGTGCCCGATCGAGACCCCTGAAGGCCCGAACATCGGCCTGATCAACTACCTTGCGTCCTACGCGAAGATCAACGAGTACGGCTTCATCGAAGCGCCGTTCCGCAAGGTCGACAAAGCCACCGGCAAGGTCACGAACGAGGTCGAGTACATGACTGCGGACGTGGAGGACGATTACTACGTCGCGCAGGCCGCAGAGCCGCTGGACGAAGAAGGCAAGTTTGTCAATGCCCGTGTGACCTGCCGCCATCGTGACGAGATCATCTCCGTCGAGCGCGAGCTTATCGACTATGTCGACGTGGCCCCCAACATGATGACCTCCATCGCGACCGCGTTCATCCCGTTCCTCGAGAACGACGACGCGAACCGCGCGCTGATGGGCGC
>CAKUNY010000291.1 GCA_934668605.1 uncultured Oscillospiraceae bacterium
CTTGCAAAACTCGTTGCCTCATTGGCGCTGCATCCGCCTATATCTGCCACAGGCAGCGGCGGATTACGCGCCTCATCCGAGCGGCTAAAGCCGCCCACCTTCTCCTCAAGGAGAAGGCTTCCGTAGGCTGCGCCAATGCAGCAGGGCGTTTTCGAAGCTTAGTTTAGCAAAAGCACGACTATAAAAGCCTTCTCCCAGAAGGGAGAAGGTGTCGAGCGAATAGCGAGACGGATGAGGGGGAGCGCAGCGCTTTGCGTATGCTGGAAAGCGTGGCCAGCCAAAAGCCTCCGCCGCAGGCGGTGAGGAGGGAAACTCGGGAATCTACGCAGGGCTTCATGCCGCGCGTTCACTTGTTTTCCTCCTCGCTCCATCCGAACACGGATGACGAAATAGGACAAATTTATGCCAAATTGCGCTTTTATATCGCAGGGCCGTTGAAATGGGCAGAAGAGTTTGCTATAATAGGGCCATCCGAAGGCGGCAAGGAATGCCGTCAAACGAACAAGGAGGATTCTATCATGAAGAAGATCATCGCTTTGGCGCTGGCCGTGATGATGGCCCTGTCCCTGGTATGCGTGGCCTCCGCGGAAAAGACCGCCTACAAGGTGGGCATCCTGACCCCCGCCGCTACGCATGGCTGGGTTGCCGGCATCACCTACTTTGCCGAGCAGCATGCCAAGCAGCTGGCCGAGGCTGGCACGATCGAGTACAAGCTGTCCACCTCCAGCAACGCTGAAGAAATGACCACCCAGATCGATGAAATGATCCTGTGGGGCGCGCAGGCGCTGGTCATCGCTCCTCAGTGGGAAGGCATGGAAGTGCCCGTTCAGAATGCGATTGCTCAGGGCATCGTGTGCGTGGCTTTCGATATGGACATCGCGGCCGAAGGCATCTATAAGGTAACTGGCGATAACGAGTCCATGGGCGTTGCTGGTGCGAAGTACATCGTGGAAAAGATCGGCACCGAGGGTCTGGTTGTAGCTATGCCCGTTCCCACTGCCGGTTCTGTAAACGAGCTGCGCATGAAAGGCTTTACCGAAACCATGAAGGAAATCGCCCCCAACGTGAAGATCGTTGAATATGCGAACCCGAACTTCAGCATTCAGGATGGTATGACGGTTATGGCCGACGTGCTGACTGCCAATGCCAAGATCGACGCTGTGTTCTCCCTGGATGACGAAACCTCTTTGGGCGCGCTGAAGGCCATGGAAGATGCTGGCCGCACGGAAATCAAGGCCATCACCGGCGGCGGCGGCTGCCAGGATTACTTCAACGCCATCGTGGCCAATAAGGATCAGATCGCTGCCTGCTCCGCGCTGTACAGCCCCCTGATGATCAAGGACTGCCTGGACGTGGCGGTTGCCGTGCTGGGCGGCGAAGAAGTCGAGCATGTGAAGGTGATCCCCTCTCAGATCGTGGATGCCACCAATGCGGATGAATACATCGATCCCAACAACACCATCTATTAATAGAACCTAACGTTCAAAAGGGCCATGGCTTGCCATGGCCCTCATAGTCTTATGTAGGGCTATTTTCCAATCTGTATATGCCGTCGCTGTGCGTTAAAATAAAATCCGCAGCGGCGGCATGTACGGCGC
>CAKUNY010000292.1 GCA_934668605.1 uncultured Oscillospiraceae bacterium
TTCGGCGACGGGAGGCTGCCCGGGTGGAAAACAAACCCGACCTAAGCCGTAAGATTAACCAGATCTGCCGCCATCAAGGCTGCCCCAAAATTTTGCATTTTTTTGCGGAAACGGACGGCTTCCGTTTACACGAAATCTAAAAATAACGCGTATGGGTCGATGCCCACATCGACCCATTGGGAACCTGCGAATTCGCCGGGGATTTTCGTAAAACCGGTGTATTCTGCCGGGACGATGTGGGCATCGTCCCCTACGCAGATTCCTGTATTTTTCATGATTATGTAGGAGAAAACGATTTGGCTGCGCAGAAAAGCGGGAAGGCGCCGAAGAAGTCCGGGGCGGACTGGCGCTGGATCATTACGATTTTTGTCATTACCGTCTGCATTTCGGCGGTGATGAGCCTGATTTCAACAAACTTACTGGCAAGCGCGACGCTCGGCGTCTCGTTTGTAATTCTGATCTGCATCATTGCCATCGGCATTGTGTTTGACATCATCGGCGTGGCCGTGACGGCGGCGGACGAAAAGCCGTTTCACTCGATGGCCTCGCGCAAGGTGCCGGAGGCGGGGGAGGCTTTGCGGCTCATCCGAAACGCCGGACGCGTGTCGTCTTTTTGCAACGATGTGATCGGCGATATCTGCGGCGTTATCTCGGGCTCTGCCGCCGCGACGATCGCGGTGCGCGTATGGTCGATGCATCCCGGGATGCAGGAGCTCGCCGTTACGCTCTCAATGTCCGCGCTGGCCGCGGGGCTCACCGTCGGCGGAAAGGCCTGCGGCAAGTCCTTTGCCATCGGCTCGAGCACGACGGTCGTGCGCACGGCGGCGACCGTTTTACACGTTTTCCATACCATTCCCGAAAAGCTTCGTCCGAAGCGCAAGCGCTGAGGCAATCGCGGCAGGAGTTTGCCCGCCGCAAAGAGGTACGTATGATATTAGAGAAAATTCACACCAGAGCGGAACTTCTGGCGCTGACCGATGCGGAGCAAAAGCAGCTCTGCCGGGAGATCCGCGATTTTTTGATTCGCCATGTCAGCCAGACCGGCGGGCACCTGGCGTCGAATCTTGGCGTTGTGGAGCTGACGCTCGCGATTGAGCGCGTGTTCGACACGAAAAAAGACCGGCTCGTTTTTGACGTCGGCCACCAGAGCTATGTGCACAAGCTGCTCACCGGCCGTGCGGACAGATTTGACCGTCTGCGGCAGCTCGGCGGCATGTCCGGCTATCCGGATCCGTCGGAGAGCATCGCGGATGCGTTCATTGCCGGGCACGCGTCCAACGCCGTTTCCGTTGCGCTCGGCATGGCGCGGGCAAGGACGCTGGAAAAGCAGGACTATAGCGTTATCGCCCTCGTTGGAGACGGCGCGCTTACGGGCGGGCTTTCGTATGAAGGCCTCAATAACGCGGGCGCGAGCCGGGAGCCCTTGATCGTGATTCTGAACGACAACGGCATGTCCATCACGCCGAACGTCGGCGCAATTTCGCGGCATCTGGCGAAGGTTCGCCTGCGTCCGGATTATCTCGGCTTCAAGCTCCGCTACCGCGCCTTCACGGCGAAAATTCCCGGCGGGCAGAAGCTCTATCAGTTTACCCA
>CAKUNY010000293.1 GCA_934668605.1 uncultured Oscillospiraceae bacterium
TTGATGGCGGCAAGCTCACTTTCGGCCTGAATGAAGGTTCTGTCCAGCGCCGGAAGGCGGTCGGACAGGTATTCCATGACTTCTGTCGACGGCGTGATCGGATAGCCGGCGTAAACCTCGATACCGGCGCGAACCGCAGCCTCCGCAACGGCAATGTTGCCCTTGATCATATCACCCATGATTTACGCCTCCTTCTTTTCTGTGATCGTAAACACGCCGTCGGGACAGACGGTGTAGCACACGCCGCACCCGACGCAGGTTTCCTCCAACACGCGGACGTGCTTATAGCCTCTGCTGTTGAGCTCGTCCGTCATTTCCACCGCGTTTTTCTTGCAGTACGCAATGCAAAGACCGCAGCCCTTGCAGCGTTCCGGATCTACATACGCTTTGCTCATATTCTGACCTCCTCAATTTTCACCGCACGCGAGCAGAGCCCACGCAACCGACGCCAACTTTCCGCGAATGGACGCGGCTCTCGACGACATGACAACCGGCTTTCTCGCGCCGATCACAAGACCTGCCGTATCTCCGCCTCCAAAATAGCCGATGGCCTTTCCGAGGCAGTTGCCCGTTTCAATGTTTGGAACGAGGAACAGGTCGACGTCGCCCGTGACCCGGCTTTCGATCTTCTTTTCCTTCGCCGCGTCCGGCCGCATCGCAACGTCAAAGGCAATGGGGCCTTCGTAAATGGCCTTGGGAAGCTTTCCCTCGTCCGCCATCTGGCACAGCGCCTGCGCGTCGACGGTGGACGGGATCTTCTCCGAGACTTTTTCGTTGGACGACAAGATCGCGACCTTCGGCTCGGCAATGCCCATGTTGTGAAGCACGTTGACAGCGTTCGTCACGATCGCGGCCTTGTCGGTAAGATCGGGCGCGACGACCATACCGCCGTCGGTGAGGAAAAACAGCTTTTTCTGCCCCGGCACCTCGTAGCACGTCAGGACGCTCAGCTTGCTGCCCGTGCGAAGACCGACCTCTTTGTTGAGAACCGAGCGCAGGAAATCGCTCGTGTTCATGCTGCCCTTGACGTACACGTCCGCGCGGCCGGAGCTCACCTCCGTCACGGCAAGGCGGGCGATTTCTTCGGTCTGCGTCGCGTGGATGACCTTGACGCGGCCTAAATCGACGTTCTCTTTTTCGGCAAACGTTTTGATCTGCGCCTCATCGCCGACGAGAATCATATGGCAGATATCCTGCGCCTGCAATTCGTGTGCCAGATGCAGCATTTTGTCGCTCGCGGCGTTCGCGATGCAGATGGTTTTTTTCACAGGCTGGGATTTCACAGCCTCAATAATCGCTTCAAAATTCTGATACATACTCAGTTCCCCCAGATCTTCGCTTCCTCCGCGCCGTCCAGAACCCGCGTCACGCCGCGCGCCAGCGCCTCCATTTCGATCGCGCCGGGTCTTACCACAACGGGCGCGAGGTATTGTACACGCGGAACGATCTTCCCGGTCAAAAGCTCCGAGTGCGCGCAGCCGCCGGTTAAAATCACGTAATCAACCTTGCCGGACACGACCGCCGCCAGAGACGAAATGCCCTTCGCGATCTGATACGCCATTGCGCTTAAGACCTTCGCCGCG
>CAKUNY010000294.1 GCA_934668605.1 uncultured Oscillospiraceae bacterium
CCGGCACGCGGCCTACGAGCTTGGCGCGATCGTCCAGCATCGTCGGCGGCTCGTACTCGGCACCCATACGCGTGGCATCCGAGAGCGCACGACCCACGCACTCCCCCGGCACCTCGAGCTCAAAGCGATACCACGGCTCCAGCAGCACCGCAGCGCCCGCCTCACGCGCCTGCATGAGGCCCTGGCGAATCGCGCGATACGTTGCCTGACGAAAGTCGCCGCCCTCGGTGTGTTTGGCATGCGCGCGGCCGCCCGTAAGCGTAATGCGCACATCGGTGATGGGCGAGCCGGTCAGCACGCCTAGGTGATCGCGCTCCATAGCATTGGTGAGCGCCAGGCGCTGCCAGTTCAGGTCGAGCTCGTCGGTCGAGGTCACGGTGCCAAATTGCACACCCGAGCCCGCTGTCAACGGCTCCAGGCGCAGGTGTACCTCGGCATAGTGGCGCAGCGGCTCAAAGTGGCCCACGCCCTCGACCGGCTGGGAGATGGTCTCCTTATAGAGAATGCCGCCGGACTCAAACGCAACCGTAAGGCCAAAGCGATCGGCCAGCACGCGCTGCACGACCTCGAGCTGCACGGCGCCCATGAGCTGCAGATGGATCTGCTCAAGATGCGTGTTCCAGCTCACACCGAGCATGGGGTCTTCGTCCGCCAACTCGGTTAGTGCACGGAACACCGTATGGACATCGTGTTCGCCCGGCAGCACGGTATAGGTGAGAACCGGAGCGATAACAGGCGCCTCGCCCGTGGGCTCTGCACCCAAGGCGTCACCCGGACGAACGTGCGCCAGACCCGTCACGGCGCAGATACCGCCGGCAGCAACTTCCTGGGCAAGCTCGTATTTCTCGCCGTTATAGATACGCACCTGATCGACCTTTTGCTCCCATGCCTCGACACCGGAGCGTCCCTCAATCGCCTGCTTTGCACGCAGCACACCGCTCGTCACCTTGACCCAGGCAAGACGCTCGCCACGGTCTCCACGACTCACGCGATAGACACGCGCTGCGAACTCCTGGGGCCATGTCCGTTCGCCCATCAAAGCGCACATGCCGTCGAGCAGCTCCGCCACGCCCTGGTCCTTGAGCGCCGAACCGGCAAAGCAGGGAAACAGCTTGCGCTCGGCCACCATGCGAGAAAGCGTAGCAGCCGAAAGTTCCCCCGACTCAAGAAACTCATCGAGCGCCGCCTCATCCAGTGCCGCGGCATCCTCTTGCACGGCGCCGCCCGCCAGCAAATCTTCGGCATCCAAGCAACCTTCGGAAAGGCGCTGTCTAAGCTGCGCCATCAGCGCATCTCGACCAGGGTTTTCCAAGTCGATCTTATTGATAAAGATGAGCGTCGGAATTTCGTAGCGAGCAAGCAGGCGCCACAGAGTTTCGGTATGGCCCTGCACGCCGTCGTTGGCACCCACCACCAGAATCGCGTAGTCGAGCGCACGCAATGTGCGCTCCGCCTCGGCCGAAAAATCGACATGGCCGGGAGCATCCACGAGCATAACGTGGGTGTCGCCGTGGTCGAGCACGGCCTGCGACGAGAAGATCGTGATGCCGCGCTCGCGCT
>CAKUNY010000295.1 GCA_934668605.1 uncultured Oscillospiraceae bacterium
GGATTCATCAGCTGATACTTCAGGCTCGAGCTGCCCGCGTTGATGACCAGAATGTTCATGGTAGATTCACTCCTGTAGCTTTCATTATTTTTGGAATCGTGGTAAAATGATTCTGCGTGCCAAGCGGCACAATACTATTGCATATCATACAATAAAAGCCAGCGGGAAACAAGAGCTTTTGAGGATTTTTTTAAAAACGGAGGCAATTACATGCGAATTTGCGGCGTGATCTGTGAATATAACCCCTTCCACCGGGGGCATGAAAAGCAGCTGCGGCAGATCCGCGCGGCTCTGGGGGAGGAAACGGGCATCGTCTGCCTGATGAGCGGAAGCTTTGTCCAGCGCGGAGAGCCCGCGATTTTTGACCGGCGCGTCAGAGCGCAGGCGGCGGTTTTGTCGGGCGCAAACCTTGTTTTGGAGCTGCCGGTCACAAAGGCGCTTTCTTCCGCGGAAGGGTTTGCGCGCGGGGGCGTGGCGCTTTTCTCGAAGCTCGGCTGTGTCGATACGCTGGCCTTCGGCTGTGAGAGCGGCAGCGGGACGGAAATCCTGACGGCGGCAAGGGCAATGTGCGAGCCCGGCTATGACGCAGCATTGCGCGAAATTATAAATACCGGCGTGAGCTACCCCACAGCGCGGCAGCGGGCGCTGGAATCGCTCGGCTTTGACGGCGCAGTTTTGGCGCGGCCAAACGACATTCTGGGTCTGGAATACTGCAAGGCAATTTTGCAGACCGGAAGCCGATTGCAGCCGCTGGCGCTTTTGCGCGAGGGCGACTATCACGCGCGGCAGGCGGATTTCGAGAACCCGTCGGCCACGAGCCTGCGCGAAAGGCTTTCATACGGGGAAGAAATTGCGGATTTCGTTCCGGCGCAGGCGGCGGAGGTCTACCGGGATGCGCAGCAGTATGATCTTTGTTCGGGCGAGCGGGCAATGCTGGCCGGGCTGCGGCTATTATCGCAGGAGGCTTGGAGCAAAACAGCGCACGGCTCGGAGGGGCTCTGGAGCAAGGCCATGAAGGCGGCGCGGGAGAAAGGTAGCCTGGAAGCCGTGATCATAGCGACAAAATCCAAGCGCTACCCCAGAACGAGAATCCAGAGACTTCTTTTATGCGCGTTTCTTGGTATCACGCAGGAGGATTTGAAAAGGCCCGTTTCCCATGTGCGCGCGCTGGCGTTCGATGAAACCGGGCGGCGAATTCTGCGCCGGATGCGGGAGACTGGAGAACTTCCAATTGTAAACGCCGGAGAAAAACCGGAAGATGGCGCGCTGTATGATTTAGAGCTGCGCGCGGGAAGGCTCTATCCGCTCTTTTGCCGGGACGACACAATCCCGGACGGAAATGCGGAAGAAAATTTGCGGATTTTTCTGAAAAAATAGCTTGCAATTTTGGCTTCTTCGTGATAAAATACTCAGGCGTTTGAACCAAGGGAAGGGCATTATGCCTTTTTACAGAAATCTGATGAGAGAGGTGAAACTCATGAAGGAAGGTATCCATCCCAAGTACGAACAGACTACT
>CAKUNY010000296.1 GCA_934668605.1 uncultured Oscillospiraceae bacterium
ATCTCCGAGCTCAAGCAGCTCGTGCAGTGCATCGACCCGAACGCGTTTATGATCGTCCAGCCCGCGCACCAGGTGCTGGGCGAGGGCTTCAAGCGCTACTCGGACGACATTTAAGACGAAAAGCTCCGGAGGTGAGACGAAATGAAGAAGGCGCAAACGATGGCACTTGGACTGGCGCTCTGCGTCACGCTTTCGGCGTGCAGCCGCTTCATTCCGTCGAGCTATACCCGCGTCTCGGCGCACAGCCAGACCAAAAGCGAACAGGTGGACACGAACGTCGTCAGCGTCGGCGATTACGCGGGGCTTCGGCGCGCGATCCGCGACTTTGTGCGCGGCGGCGTGGAGCATGGCGTGATTCGCGTGCAGCAGTACGCGGGGGACTCGCTGGAGGAGGATCTGGCGGCGGCGGCATATTCCGTTGCGCGCGAAGACCCGGCGGGCGCTTACGCGGTGGACTATATGACGCATGAGTGTACGCTCATTGTCTCCTACTATGAAATTCACGTCGACATCACCTTCCGCAAGACGCAGACGGCGCTGTCCGATATTCCGTATGTGAGCGGGCAGTCGGAGCTCGAGCGGCGGCTTCACGAGGCGATGGACGGATACGATTCCGTGCTGACGCTCTACGCGGGCTTTGAGCAGGAGCCGGATTATGCGGCGCTGGCGCAGAGCTACTATGAAGAAAATCTGGGAAGACTCATGGCGCTGCCGCAGATCACGGTAGAAAACTACCCGCAAGGCGGAAAGCCCCGCATTACGGAGCTGACGTTTTCCTATCCCGAGTCTGCGCGGACGCTCGAGAGCATGGCGCAGCAGGTGGCGGACACCATCAGCGCGGCTTCTGTCTACGTTCGCTTCCGTGAAAGCCCGTGGGAAAAGACGCAGCTTCTGTATTCCTATCTCACCGAGCGCTTTACCTATACCGAAGAGCAGACGCAGACGCCGGTTTACTCGCTTCTTTGCGAGGGAATCGCTTCAAGCTGGAGCATGGCGCAGAGCTGGGCACTTCTTTGCCAGGAGGTCGGGCTCGAGTGTCAGGTCGTGAAGGGGCTTCGCGGCAGCGCGGACTACTGGTGGAACATGATCTCGCTTGACGGCGCGACGTGGTATCACATCGATCTCATGCAGGATGTGCTGAGCCAGGCCGGCTTGCAGCTTCGGTATGACGAGGATATGGCGGGCTATTACTGGGACGCGGACGCTTATCCTGCCTGCCCCGCGCCGGACGATGCAGCGGCCGCCTCCGGGGAAACGGAACTGCCGGAAACGCCCGATACGCCGCCTGCCGAAGAGCCCAATACACCGCAGGAGCCGGCGGAGGAAGCGCCTAATACCCCGGGCGCGGAGACACCGGAGGGGACAGGGGAGCCTACGCTTCAAAATTTTCGGTAATTTCCAAATAAGGCTTGACTTTTCCGGTTTTTCTGCTATAATCATACCTGCATTTGAGAGATGCGGGTGTAGCTCATCCGGTAGAGCGCCACCTTGCCAAGGTGGAGGTAG